>JBOHSQ010000247.1:0-3424 GCA_050733295.1 Gemmatimonadales bacterium | reverse complement strand
CGCTAGGGCGGCGCACCCTGCGATCGGAGCGTCCGGCGCACTTCGGCCCTCCCCTTCCGGCAGTCGAACTCGGCCACCAGGAGCCGCGATACCGGGGTGCGCCCCGACGCCACCAGCCGGTAGACGTCGGAGGTGATGCGCACCGTGGCATCCCCGTCGTTGTTCCGGCAGTACCACCCCGCCAGCCGCTCCGCGATGCCCCTTCGAACCCGCGGGCGGTACTCCCGCGGAAGCCGAAGCCACCGGACGTTATGGGCATAGCCGAGCAGCAGCTTGGCGCGGAACGACGAGGGATAGCGGGCCTGTCCGGTGAGCGGCGTCGTCCCTCCGCCGGGGGCCAACTCGAGGATCTCCGTGTCGAGGTCGTAGTTGACCCGGTCGATCCAGTTGAAGAGCCGGTAGTCCTGTGCTACCCCCAGCGTCCAGAGCACGCCGTACGCCGGCACGTTGAGCGTCCCGAACACCGGGATGCGCCGGGTGGTGGCGAGGGCGAGCAGGAGGAGGAAGGCGATGGCGAGCCGCCCCTGGCGCGTAAGACCCGGCGCCACGCCGAGGACAGGGGCCACGGGAGCACCACTCCATCGGGCCGCAACCCCCGCGACCTCGGGGCCGAAGAAGAGCAGCAGCGTCGCCAGCAGGCCCAGCATCGCGAAGGGTAATCCGAGCGTCACCAGGATGAACAGGTGGAAGCCGGCGAAGACCGCACCGCCCGCGTACCTGAGCCGGCGGCCCGGCGGCAGGAAGAGCGGGAGTGCCATGAACGGCTCGACGGCGATCACCAGCCAGTTCGCGAGCCTGAGGAGCGGGACATGCTCCGACCCCCACACCTCGGGCATGGTCGCCACCGGAAGCCGCAGCGCCGCATACAGCCCGTAGCCGGACTTCCAGAGCGGGCTGTTGAACTTCCAGAGCCCGGCGATCACGTACATCATGGCCACGTTGAGCATGAGGCAGGCCACCGCCGTTCCGGGCACCTTGCGTTCGCTCCATCGGGCGATCGCGCCCCGCGGATCGCGGAGCAGCTCGAGCAGGCCCAGCGAGCCCTCGAGGGGCAGCAGCAGCAACCAGAACAGCAGCAGGTGCACCACGGCATCGTCGAGGTACATGACGATGAAATTCCAGCGGCAGGTCGAGGCGGCGACCACGAGGGCGATCGCGGCGCACGGCCGGGTGCGCCACCCGAGTACGATGCCCAGCGCAGCGGCGAGCGCGACGGCCAGGGCCAGCACGACCACGGCGGTCGGCGTGCCGGCCTGGAAGAGACTGACCCGCGTTTCCGGATACACCGACTGCAGGAGGGTGTGATCGAGCAGGCCGTCGAGGGCGCTGAAGTCCCGCACCTCGAGCAGCAGCCGGACGAAGTACGCCGTGGCCAGCAGGCCGACGCCGATGCGGAAGAACTGGATCGGGAGCGCGTATGCCTCGCGCCGCAGGAATGCCGGGGCCATGCGTGGGCCGGTGGTCAGGCGTTGGGCGAGTGCTGCTGGATCCGGATGCGTCCTGCCTGCTGGTCCAATACCCCGCCGCCACGACATCCCGTCAAGCCCGGCCTCCCCGGCTCTTAGGCAAGTCCTCATGCACCCGCCCGTGACCCGGCCGGCTCCCGTCTCTTGACAAGCCCGCCGGCGTCCACAGGGTGGCCCTGGGCCGGTCGGCTGGCGACCCCGTCCTGATGGGCCAGGCCAACCTCTCGGGACGGACATTCGGACAGTAGTCGAGCCGGTGGGGAGGGGCGCCCACCGGCTCCCCTCCTCTTACATTGCCCCAGTGGATCCCGCCGCCAGCACTCGCTCGGGGCACATCGCCCTCGCCGGCGTTCCCAACGTCGGCAAGTCGTCGCTCCTCAATGCCCTCGTGGGCGAGCACCTGGCCATCGTGAGTCCCAAGGCCCAGGCCACCCGGCTGCCCGTCGTGGGCCTCCTCACCCGCGACGGGATCCAGTACGTGCTCCACGACCTGCCCGGGCTGCTGGAGCCGGGCTACCTCCTCCAGGCCCGCATGCGCCAGGCGGCGCTCGAGACCCTGCGCCAGATGCACGCGGTGGTGCACCTCCACCCGGCCCCTGAGGCGCCCGCTCCGCCGTTCGCCGAGTTGCTCGGGTCCGATGCCCCAAGCGCCCGTGGCGTACCCGTCGTGACCTGCTACACGAAGGGAGACCTTGTCTCTGCCAACCGGCGGGCCGAACTGGCGGCTTCCGGGGCCGTCGTGGCGTCGGCCGAGTCCGGCGAAGGCCTCGAGGGATTGCTGGCGGTCCTGGCGCCGCACCTGCCCGAAGGCCCCTTCGACTACGACCCCGACGACGTCGGGATCCAGCCGCTCCGCTTCTTCGTCGTCGAGTACCTGCGGGAGGCCGCATTCCAGAACCTCGGCGACGAACTGCCTTACGCCTTCGCCGCGGAGGTCGAGGAATTCCGCGAGGACGACCGGCCGATGTACATTCGTGCAACGCTGTTCGTCGAGCGGGACTCCCAGAAGGGCATGGTCGTCGGACGGGGCGGCCGGACCATCAAGGCAATCGGCGCCCATGCCCGGGGCCGCATCGAGCGGCTGACCGGCGCACCCGTGTACCTGGACCTCTGGGTCAAGGTGCTGCCCAAATGGCGGCGGACGGCCGCCGCCTTGTCCCGATTCGGCTTTCCCCGCGCGGAACAGGAGTCGTCCCCGTGAGCCTCGCTCCCGAACTGCTCGAGATCCTCGTATGCCCGCGCTGCAAGGGGCAGCTCGAGCACCGGCTCGAGCCCGAGGAGTCGCTGGTGTGCCGGGCTTGCCGCCTGGTCTATCCGGTGGAAGACGGGATACCGGTCATGCTCGTGGACGACGCCAAACCTCTCTGATCCTCCCGACACGATGAGCGAACCCCTTCTCACGGCGGACGGCCGCGACGCGATCGAGGCCGCCCGACAGGAAGCGCTGCGCCTCAACCACGACCGGCTCGGTAGCGAGCACCTGCTGCTCGGACTGTTACGGCAGTCGCATCCGTCGGTGCTGGCCGCACTGGTCGAGCGCGGGCTGAATCCCGAGCAGGTGCGCCGCGCCATCGAGGGTGGGCTCAAGGGTGGTGGGCGGCCGGTTCCGCCGGAAGTCGAACTTCAGCTCCGGCCGAGGGCGCAGAAAGTTCTGGATGTGGCGACCCAGGCGGGGGGAGCGGAGGGAGCGGGGCCCGCTCAGCTCCTCGAGGCGCTGCTGGCCGAACGGGGCGGCCCGGCTGCCCGGGCGCTCGGCTTCGGCCCGAAGGACCGGACCGAGGATCGACCCGCCGCCACGCCGGAGTCGCTTCCAGCCACGGATGCAGCTCCCCCGGCGGGACCCCCGACGGTGGCGTCCGGGCCGACGGAGGAAGAGACCAGGCCTGGCCGCCGGCAGCGTGAGGCCGGCCGGCCCCAGGAGAAGCAGCGGACCGAGCGCCGCAAGGAGCAGCCGGAGG
>JBOHSQ010000246.1:0-3983 GCA_050733295.1 Gemmatimonadales bacterium | reverse complement strand
CGATCTGGCCGCGGTCGAGAAGCGCCTCGACAAGACCGTGCGCGTCGCCCGCTCGGGCGACGCCCAGGCGAAGCTCGATGCGGGCCTCCTCGAGCGGCTCAGGGAAGCGCTCGCCGCCGGGCGCGCCGCGCGCAGCGTGCAGGGGGCCACGGACGAGGAAGTGAAGGCGCTTCGCGGCTTCAACCTCCTCACCGCCAAGCCGGTGCTCTACGCCGCCAACGTCGCCGAGGATGAGCTGCACGGCGGCAACCCGTGGGTCGCGCGCCTGCAGGCCGCCATCGACACGGAGGGCGAGGAGGCGGAGATCGTCCCCTTCAGCGCCAGGGTCGAGATGGAGCTGGCCGAGCTGCCGCCTGCGGAACGGGGCGAGTTCCTGGCCCACCTCGGTGTCTCCGAGTCCGGGCTCGACCGGCTGGCCCACGCCGCCTACCACCTGCTCGGCCTGCAGAGCTATTTCACCGCGGGCGAGAAGGAGGTCCGCGCCTGGACCATCCACCGCGGCGACCGTGCGCCCGCCGCCGCCGGCGTCATCCACTCCGATTTCGAGCGCGGCTTCATCCGGGGCGAGACCGTGGGGTGGGAGGACTTCGTCCGCGTCGGCGGCTGGAAGCCGGCCCGCGAGCAGGGCCTGGTGCGGTCGGAGGGAAAGGAGTACGTCGTACGCGACGGCGATGTGATGCTGTTCAGATTCAATGTCTGAACCGGCGGCACTCCCGTTCACGGTTTGCTACGTCCTGACTGGCGGCGCGGGGTCCGTGTACGCGGACATGACCGCCCTCTCCCTCCTCTCCCTGCTCGACCAGCATCCCGGTACGCCCGTCACCCTCCTCGCCGACGAGGCCACGGCTCGAGGTGTCGCCGCGGCCGGCGGGCCGCTCGCCCGGCACGTCCGCCTCCAGGCAGTTCCCGGGCACGACGGGGGCGACGCGACGGCCACGAGCCGCTCCATCAAGACGCGGCTGCGGGAGCTCGTGGAAGGCGACGTCCTCTTCCTCGACGCCGATACTCTGGTCCTGCGCCCGATCGAAGCCGCGCTCGTCCGGTCGCGGGCCGTGCGGCTGGCGTATGACCGGTATCGCCCCCGCGGCGGCCCGGCGCTGCAGCTCTCCGGGTGGGTCGAGGACCTGCTGGGGAAGGCTCGGTGGCCCCGGCCGGCTGCCTATTACAACTCCGGGGTCATCTGGCTGCCGGACAGCGCGCAGGCCCGGCAACTGTGCGGGAAGTGGCGCCGGCTCTGGCTCGAGGGCCGGGCCCTGGGGACCTGGAAGGATCAACCGTCGCTCAATGTCGCGCTCCACCACTCGGGAACCGTCGAGCCCCTGCCTCCCGAGCACAACGTCCACCCGTACTCCGCGCCGCAGCACCTCCGCCGGTCGCGCATCCTCCATTTCTGGGTGACCACCGGCATCAACCTCCAGCGGCCCGCGACGCTGCTCGAGCACCTCGTGGCCGAGTTCCGCGCGGGTGGGAGCTTCGATCGGGCGGCGATCGAGCGGGCGCGGCGGCGCAACTTTCCCTGGGTCCGGCCGCGGGGCATCCGCGCGGCACTCGAGGCGCGCGCGTGGGGCGAGGCGACGCAGTCCGTCCTTCGGCGGTTGCTGCGCACGATCCTCGGCGACCGGTAGGCGCGGCACCCCGGCGGGGCCCCGCCCCTGCCAGCTCCTCGCACCCGACTGCCCACCGCCGAGCCGCGCCGCCTGCCTCGAGCGCGTCCTGGACGCGCTGGATCCCCTGCTCTACCCTCGCGACGCCAGCGCCGATGCCTGGTACCCGGCCGGCCCCGCCAAGCTCGCGCTCGCCGAGCTGGAGGCCATCCCCTGTTGGCGCGATCATCAGCGCCCCGGCACCAGCTACGCCGAAGGCGCTCGGCGCGCGCCCACGGAAGCCCTGAGCCGGGCCTGAGCCTGCACTTCCGCTCCTGGTTCAGCCTCGCGGCCTATGGGGCCGACACCCAGTTCTGCAGCGGGCGGCGCGATTTCCGCCTGGTGCCCGGCGGATTCTGGATCGACCACCATGCCTGGTGGATGGCCGAACGCGATTCGCTGTACCAGGAATTGGCCCACGCGATCCACGCCCGGCTGGGCCACATCGTGGCCCGCCTCGATCGCGGGCAGCACGGCCGCGCAGCCCGCGACCGACGTGCCCTTCGCCACCGGCCCGTCCATCAGCGCATTGGTGTTGGGAAATCCGAACAGCGGCCTGCTCTGGACCTCGCCCGCCGGCGAGTTTCCGCTGGGCCCCAGCCTGGTGTACGGAAGGAATGACGAAGTGGCCGTCTTGGTGGAGGCCCGTGGGCTCGGATCCGACCCGCGGGCCGAAGTGCGGATGCGCGTCCACCCGGCGGCGAAGCCGGGTCGCGCCCGACTCGAGCTGCGCACCGAGGAGCCCGTGGGCGACGGGCGCCTGGTCTTGAGCCGCACCATCGGCCTCGGGCGCCTCGAGGCCGGGTCATACGTCCTGGTGGTGGAAATCTCCCCACCCGGCGCCGGCTTGCACAGGAGGAGCCAATCCTTCACCGTCCGCGGATGCTTCCCGCTTCCTCCCGCCCCTTCCCGCCCTACTCCCGCCTGGCACTCGGCGGCGCCAGCCGCTGGATGTAGTCCAGCGACGTGACGTGCAGGTTGAGCTCCCGTCCCACCCGGAACCCGAACTGCCCGTCCACCATCGCCGAGTCGCGCGGCACGCTCTGCACCGTGTGGCCGTTCACCTTGAAGTGCACCACTCCGGTCTCACCCTCGACCCTGAGCTTGTACTGATGGGGTTCGCCGTCGGCCGGCATCGCCGGCAGCGAATCGTGCCGCGACCACGGCCTGATCCATGTCGTCGTGGCCCCGCCCCGCATCACCGCCGTGGACCCGTCGCGCCGCATCACGAACGCGGTCCACGGCTTGCCCGCTTCCACCACGGCGCCGCCGAAGAAGAGGCCCACACCCTCCTCGCTCGTGCCCGGGAAGAGGAAGAGCTGGGATTCGAGGGCGAACCGGCCCGCCGCCGGCTCCGACGGCGCCACCAGCAGGCCGCCCGGCCCCATCGTGATGTGCCAGCCCGGCGGCATGCTGGAGAACACGAACGCCGAGTCCGACGCGTCGGCCGACGTCGTCGCGGGTCGGTCGGTGACCCAGCCCCACCCGGCGGGTGGGGCCGACTGCGCCAGTGCCGCATTCGCCACCACGCCGCTCGAGCTCACCAGAGCCACGGCCGCACCAGCGATCACTCGCTTCATCACGCCTCCTCGGGGACCAGCGCGTTGAGTCTTGCGCTCCACTTGTCGGGCAATGCCGGGCACCGGGCCAGCGATCGCTTGAGCTCCACCGGCGCCTTCGGCTGCACCAGCGTCCGGAACGCCTGGGCCACCGTCCACTCGGGATGCGGTCGCTCGATCACCCGGATCACGTCGCCCTGTGCGACTTCGCCTTCCTTGAGCACCCGCAGGTACCAGCCGATGCGGCCGCTCACCGTTACCTGCTTCACCAGGTCTCGCACCGCGAAGCGCTTTGCGAGGTTCTCGCACGGAATCCGGGGCAGGCTCACCTCCAGCCGGCATTCGCCCACCGCCCAGACGTCCCCCAGCCGCACCTCGGCCTCGTTGGTCCCCTGAACCGTGAGGTTCTCGCCGAATCCGCCCGGCCCGAGTCCGTCGAGTGCGCCCAGTTCTGCTTGCCACCGGGGGTAATGCGATTCGGCGTATGCCAGCATCGCCTGGTCCTTCCCCCCATGGTCCCGGCGGTCGGCCACCGCGTCACCCACGAGCCCGAGTTCCGTGACCCGGACCGGTCCCACCACTGCCCGCTTCCGGATCGCGCTGCGCCACGGCCGGTCCAGCCCGTCGCGGGCGAACGGGTCGGGAAGGAGCTCGGGCTGGCCGAGGTTGAGGGAAGTGACGCGCATGGGGCGGAAGGTCGAGGGTCCGGGGTCAAGGGTCAAGCGCCCCGCTACCATCTTTCCCCCCAACCATTTACCTTCCCCCCCGCCAACAATTCATC
>JBOHSQ010000245.1:0-4946 GCA_050733295.1 Gemmatimonadales bacterium | reverse complement strand
CTGCGGAGACGATGCGGGCGCAGCCGCCGGGGGAGGGGCGGCCGTGCCGTTGCCGACGAGTGCCGAGATGTCCTCGTCCTTCCCGGCGATCACCGCCACCGGGGTTGCCACGGGCACCGTCGAGCCGGCGGGGACGAGCTGCTTCCGCAGGACGCCGCCGGCACGGGCGACGAGCTCCATGACTGCCTTGTCGGTCTCGACCTCGGCGATCACGTCGCCGCTCGCGACGGTGTCACCTTCGTTCTTCTTCCACTCGACTAGGCGCCCCTCCTCCATCGTCGGGGAGAGGGCTTCCATGACGACCTTGGTTGCCATGCTTGGATCCGGATCGAGGGTCGCGAGTCGCTACTCGAGGTACAGCACCCGCTTCACCGCCGCGACCGTCTTGGGCACGTCCGCCTTGGCGGCCTTCTCGAGGTGCTTGTTGTACGGCATCGGCACGTCGGCCTGGGTGACCCGCAGGACGGGCGCGTCCAGCTCGTCAAACGCCTCACGCTGGATGAGGTCCACCACCTGGGCCCCGACGCCGGCGAACGCCCACCCCTCCTCCACGACCACGCAGCGATGGGTGCGGGCGACGGAGCCGAGGATGGCCGCCTCGTCGAGCGGCCGGATGCTGCGCAGGTCGAGCACCTCGGCGTTCACCCCCTCGCCGGCGAGCTGATCGGCCGCCTTGAGCGCCACGGTCACGGTCTTCGAGTGGCAGATGAGGGTCACGTCCGCGCCCGGGCGCTTGACTTCCGCGGCGCCGATCGGCACGACGAGGTCGCCGTCCTCCGGCACCTCACCCTTCATGTTGTAGAGCATCTCCCCCTCGATGAACACCACCGGGTTGTCGTCCCGGATGGCGCTCTTGAGGAGGCCCTTCGCATCCGCCGGTGTGGCGGGGGCCAGCACCTTGAGGCCGGGGATGTGCGCGTACCAGCTTTCGAACGCCTGGGAATGCTGCGCCGCGAGCTGCAGGGCCGCGCCCCCGGGGCCGCGGAAGACGATCGGCACGCCCACCTGGCCGCCCGACATGTAGCGCATCTTGGCGGCGGCGTTGACGATCTGGTCGATCGCGAGGAGGGCGAAATTCCAGGTCATCATCTCGATGACCGGGCGGAGCCCGACCATCGCGGCGCCCACTCCGATCCCGGCGAAGCCCAGCTCCGCGATGGGGGTATCCACCACGCGGCGGGGACCGAACTCATCGAGGAGCCCCCGGCTCACCTTGTAGGCCCCGTTGTATTCCGCCACCTCCTCGCCCATCAGGAAGACGCGGTCGTCGCGCTGCATCTCCTCCCGCAGCGCCTGGTTCAGGGCATCACGATAGGTCAGGACGGCCACGGCTCAGCCCTCCGGCGCGTAGACGTCGGTGAACAGCTCGCCGGGCTCGGGGTCGGGCGACTGCTCGGCGAACTCCCACGCATCCTGCACCTCCGCCTTCACCGAGTCCTCGAGCTGGTCGATCTTGGCCTCGGTCAGCCCGGCTCGCTCCCGCAGGAGGTCGGCCAGGAGGCGGATGGGATCCCGCTGCCGGTGCTCCTCGACCTCCTGCTTGGTGCGGTAGGTCCCATGCACCGCGTCGGACATCGAGTGGCCCACGTACCGGTAGGTGCGGATCTCGAGCAGGGACGGCGAGCCGTCCTTCCGCGCCCGGGCCACCGCCGCGTCGGCCGCGGCGCGCACCGCGAGGACATCCTGCCCGTCGACCGCCTCGCCGTGCATCCCGTAGCTCGCCGCGCGGGTGAACAGGTCCTCCACCGCGGCGGCGCGATGCAGGGCCGTGCCCATCCCGTAGAAGTTGTTCTCGCAGACGAAGATCACCGGCAGCTTCCAGAGGCCGGCCATGTTGAGTGTCTCGTGGAAGGCCCCGATGTTGGCCGCGGCCTCGCCGAAGAAGCAGAGCGTGACCTGGTCGGTGCCTCGATACTTGCTGGCGAAGGCGTGACCCGCGGCCAGCGCGATGTGGCTCCCGACGATGCCGTGGCCACCGAGGAAGCCGCGCGAGGCGTCGAAGAGGTGCATCGAACCGCCCTTGCCGCGGGACGTCCCGGTCGCCTTGCCGAACAGCTCCGCCATCACGGCGCGGGAACTGATGCCGCGGACGAGGGCCTGGCCGTGCTCGCGGTAGGCGCTGATGACGTAGTCGTCGTCGCGGAGGGCGCTGATGGTACCGACGGCCACCGCCTCCTGGCCGATGTACAGGTGGCAGAAGCCACCGATGTGCCCGAGGCTGTAGGCTTCGCCGGCGCGCTCCTCGAAGTGGCGGATGAGCATCATCGAGCGGAGCTGCCCGCGCAGCAGCTCGGCGGTCTCCCGGTCGAGCGCGGCGGGCTTGCTCCGGCGGCTGGCCGTGGCGGTCATGCGGTGGCCATCTCCCTGGCCCGGTCTGCCTGCTCCCATGCGTGGTAGCTCGAGCGGGTGAGCGGGCTCGACTGGACGTGCTTGAATCCCATGCGGCGGCCGATCTCGGCCAGCTCGGCGAACTCGTCCGGGGTGTAGTATCGCGCGATGGGCAGGTGGCCGTCGGAGGGCCGCAGGTACTGGCCCAGCGTGACGATGTCGACGTCGCTCCGGCGCAGGTCGCGGAGGCAGGTCACGATCTCGTCCCACTCCTCACCCAGGCCGAGGATGATGCCCGACTTGGTGAGCTGGCTCCCGCCACCCATCCGGCGCGCGTTCGCGAGCAGGCGCAGCGCCCGGTCGTAGCGGCCGCCCGGTCGCGCCAGGCGGTAGAGCCGCTCCGCCGTCTCCAGATTGTGGTTGAGGATGTCCGGACGGGCGTCCATGACGATCCGGAGGGCCGGTTCGGATCCCTTGAAGTCGGGGATCAGCACCTCGACCGAGGTGTCGGGGAGGCGGCGGCGGATCTCGGTGATGCAGGCGGCGAACGCCTCCGCGCCACCGTTGGGCAGGTCGTCGCGGTCCACCGAGGTGATGACCACGTGCTGGAGCGCCATCCGCTCCACGGCCTCCGCCAGCCGCACCGGCTCGACCGGATCGTAGGGGAGGGGCGTTCCGTGGGCCACGGCGCAGTAGGCGCAATTCCGGGTGCAGACGTCGCCGAGGATCATGAACGTGGCGGCACGGTGCTCCCAGCACTCGCCGATGTTGGGACAGCGGGCCTCCTCGCACACCGTGTGGAGGCCCAGCTCCCGCATCATCGACTTGATCTGGAGATAGCTCGGCCCGCCTGGCGCCCTGACCTTGAGCCAGCCAGGCTTCCGGGGCTCGGCCGACTGGGGCGGGGCCGGGACCTGCCGGGTGAGTTGTACCAGCGGAAGCGCCACGCCGAATCCTCGGTCCGAGACTCGCTAACGCGAGCCCGGTATTCTACTTGCACCGGGTCCGGGATGCCAGCGCGAGGCGGCCCTAGGGTTCGGCAAGCAGGCGCTCGATTTCAGCCCGGAAGTCCGCCACGAGGCGGGTGTGCTGGGCGCCAGTCGCCGGGCCGTAGAAGCCGGCGTGCACCCTCCGGATCCGTCCGCGCCGGTCGAGAAAGAGCGTGGTGGGGTAGGCGGTGAAGTTGTGGAGCTGGGGGAGGGTGGCGGCGGTGAGCTCCGTCTCGTTCAGGCCGGCGAGCAGGAGGGGGAACTCGATGCCGTGCTTCTCGCGGTACCGGCGGAGCTGGCGATTGTCGACCGTGGTGTCACCGGTCACCTCGTAGCCGAGCCCCACGATCTCCACGCCGCGGGCGCGATATTCCCGGTGGAGGCGGACCAGGACCGGCGCCGCATCATGGCAGGTCGGGCACCAGGTCCCGAACACGTCCACCAGCACGACCTTGTTGCGGAAGCGCGGGTCGTCCTGCGTCACCCGCCGGCCTTCGAGGTCGGGGAAGTCGAAGACGAAACGGCCGGTATCGGCGCGCGTGACCTCCGTGGGTGCCGTGAGGTGGGGTCGGCCGGTGGTGGGGACGGCGGTGAACGGAGTGCGGCCCCGCAGGCCCGCGTGGAAGATCCCGCGCAGCGTGTCGCCGTCGAGCCGGGCGGTGATGAGGTAAACGTACGACCCGTCGAATCGCGCGAGCCAGAGGCTGTCGCCCCGCGCACCGCCCCAGAAGAGTCCGCTGTCCCCGGAGTTGCCGATCAGGGTGCCCTCGACGCCGTCGCCGGTGTTCCAGAGCCGGATGACCCGTGGACTCATGCGTCCGCCGCCGGCCTCGAACCAGGCGTCCCAGGACCGAGCCAGTGCGTCGCCGGCCGGCTCCGCCGGCCATCGGCCTCGCGCGGCGCGGAACGGAATCGTCCTCGGGCCCCGATTGCCGACGTTCCGGTAGCTCCCCATCAGGGAGTCGCCGTGCAGGGCCGCGACGATCTGCGCGTCGTAGTCCGCGATATCGAACAGCAGCGAGTCGCTGCGCCACTCCACGGACGAGATCCGGTCGCAGGCGCTTCCGTTGCACAGCTGCCCGGTCCACCGTCGGGCGGCGGAGTCGGCGGCGACCTCGATCCTGAAGGGGAGCGTCGCCCCGGACAGGTCCAGCACGCCGCGCCACGGGCCCGAAGGATCGGGACCCTGGAGCTGGCCCAGGACCAGAAAGGCGAGCACCACGGCGGAGGCTCCGATCAGGACGGCAGCGCTGCCACAAACAGCGGCGTCGTGGTTGGCGCGCGCGACCCACCCGCAGGTTCCTCGGTCACCGCAAAGGCGGCGTACCGTCCATCGGTTGGCACGGGCAGGCGAACGTGGCGGACGAGCACGTAGCCGTCGGCTCCGGGCGCGAATACGGAGGACGGAATCGGCGCGCCGCCCTCGGGAATCAGCCAGAGCTGGTAGGCCCGGTCTGGAGCGAGGGCCGGCAGGCGGCGGGCCTGGAGGAGCGCGACCTGGTTTCGCCGGTTCCAGAACAGCTGCACTTCGGGGGCGTCCTCGCGCGTGGTGGTGAGCCGGTGGAGCTCGACGCCGGGTGCGAACACTTCCGCAAGGAGACTGTCGCGTCCCTGGATGTCGCGCTGCAC
>JBOHSQ010000244.1:0-32439 GCA_050733295.1 Gemmatimonadales bacterium | reverse complement strand
GGGCCACCACGTCCACGACGTCGGCAGCGTCGGTAGCGACCACCAGCGGGTGGAAGAGGCCGGTGGCAGCGGCACACTCGAGCACGCGGACGACGAGCGGCGTGCCGGCCAGGAGCTGGAGCGGCTTATTGGGGAGTCGAGTGGACCCGAGACGGGCCGGGATGATGCCAAGGACGCGCACGACCAAAACTAACGGCAGTCCATCGCCCTGTCAAAACTCGTGCCGCAGCCCGCAACGCGTGATATCGGTTGCGGAGTCAAGAGGTTAGGAGCCGCCGTCCACCCTGGGCACCGATGCGGCCGAGACCCGCGGCGGCGACTGCGCCCAGGTGCGGCAGGTCGCGTAGACGAGCGAGAAAAGGAGGGCAAGGACGACGCCGACGGTGATCAGTGGACCGGTGCGGCGCTGACGGGCGGGCGGCTCGGGGTTCGCCATGCCGCCAATCTTCCGGCGCCGGGTCAGCCGCGCAAGCTGGCCACGAAGTTCGCGAGCAGCTGCATCCCGCTCGGCGTGGCGACGGACTCGGGATGGAACTGGACGCCGTGGATCGGCAGGGTCCGATGGCGCACCGCCATCACCTCCTCGCCCGGCGCCCGGTCGGCCGACCACGCCGCCACCTCGAGCTCCCGCGGCAGCGAATCGGCCCTGACCACGAGCGAGTGGTAGCGCATCACCTCGAGCGGGTCGGGCAGCCCGACGAAGCACCCGCGCCCGTCATGGGCCACCGCCGCGACCTTGCCGTGCATCAGACGCCCGGCGCGCACGACCTGGCCACCGAGGGCCTCCGCGATGGCCTGATGACCGAGGCACACCCCGAGCAGCGGGATGCGGGCGGCGGCCGCGGCGCGCACCAGCGGCACCGAAATCCCGGCGCGGACCGGATCGCAGGGGCCCGGGGAGATGACGAAGGCCGCCGGCGCGAGTCCGACGGCCTGCTGGACCGTGAGTTCGTCGTTGCGGCGGACCTCGGGCTCGGCCCCGAGCCCACCCAGGAACTGCACCAGGTTCCAGGTGAAGCTGTCGTAGTTGTCGAGGACCAGGATCCTCAAGGAGTCACGGGCGCGGGGGCGGGTTGCGCCGGCTCGACCGGGCGCTCCCGCTGAACCCGGGCCTTCCCCTCTTCCACCCGCTTCAACGCTTCCCGGACCTTGACCTCGACCTCTCGGCTGATGCTGTCGCCGAGGCCCTCCATGCTCTCCGCGATGGAGTCGGCTCGTTCGGCGGCCTCCTCCTCCGTCACGCCCGCCGATTCCATGCGATGCTCGAACTCGGTCGTGTCCCGCAGCTTCTCGATCACATCGGCGGGAAGGACGATCATCCTGGACATCGTCCCGTGCTTGCCCACGAAATGCACTTCGCCGAACGGCTGCAGCACGGCGAGGGCGCTGTCCTCCGCCAGGCACCTGAACTGGGTGTGCTCGTCGACGTGGAGGGGATCGTCGACGGTGAAGGCGCAATCCTCGAACGCCAGCGGGGGGATGGAACCGCCGTTCTTGACCTGGATGATGACCCCCGAAATCTGCTTCGGAGCATCGCGCATGAAGGTGATTCGCTGGATGCGGCCGGCCTCGTTCCCGTCGACGCTGAAGGGCACGATCCCGAGCAACGGGAGGGTGATGGGACGGTCGGTGCTGAAGAAGGAGGCGACCTCGTCCCTGCCTCGTTCGACGATACTCCAGACGACGAGGCCGACGAGGAACACGACGAGCGCTCCCACGCCGATCTTGAGCCAGTAGCGAGTCATGGGTTCCTCCGGCGGCCGGGCGCCGTTGCCACGTTGCAATTAGAGACGCCTGACCAAGCCGAAAAGTTTCACCTCAGGCTAGCCCCTGCAAGTCCGGGTGGCAACGTAGGTTGCGAGCGCGACTAGATTGCGCCCGTGGCCCGCACTTCCCTGCCTCCCTTCCCCGCCCTGCCCGAGAGCCCGATTCCGGGCGAGCCGCACCCCGATGCGGTGAGGTTCATCCTCCGGCTGGGCAAGGCGCTCCACCGGTGCGGCTACGCGTCCCACCGGCTGGAAAGCATCCTCACCCGCGCAGCGGATCGGATCGGATTGCCGGCGCAGTTCTTCAGCACGCCCACCGCCATCTTCGCCGCCTTCGGTCCACAGGATCGGCAGCGGACCTACCTGATGCGCGTCGAGCCGGCGGGCCAGGACCTCGGCCGAATGGCGGATCTCGACGTGGTGATCAGCGAGGTGGTGCGGCGGGGCACGGTGCCGCTGGCCGAAGGAGCCGCACGCATTGACGCGATCATGGCGTCCCCCGGCCGGTACCGCCGGGTGTTCATCACCCTGGCGTATGGGATCGCATCCGCCGCCTCCGCCCGGTTCCTGGGTGGCGGCTGGCGCGAGGTGCTCGCCGGGGCCGCCGCCGGCCTGCTCACCGGCGGCATCGCAATCCTGGCCACGCGCCGGCGCACCATCGAGCGGATCTTCGAGCCGGTGGCGGCATTCGCCGTGGCACTCCTGGTCTCGTTCATCTCGGCCCTGGCGACGCCGCTCTCGACACCCACGGCGATCCTGGCCGGGCTCATCGTGCTCATCCCCGGCCTCACGCTCACGGTGGCGATGGCCGAGCTCTCCAGCCGGCACCTGGTGAGCGGGATCTCGCGGCTGTCCGCCGCGATGATGCTGTTCCTGGGCATCGCGTTCGGCGTGGCGCTGGGGAGCGAGATCGCCGGCCGCCTCGCCGGAACGATCCCGAGCGTGCCCATCGAGCCGCTGCCGGGCTGGACCGACGTCCCGGCGCTGGTGGGGGCCGCCCTCGGCTTCACCATCCTGCTGGACGCCAGGCTGCGCGACCTGCCGTGGATTCTCCTGGGGGGCGCGGTGGCGATCTGGGGCAGCCGGCTGGGGGCGGACCTGGTCGGGCCGGAGCTGGGCTCGTTCATCGGGGCGCTCGCGGTGGGCATCGCGAGCAACGTGATCTCGCGGCTGGGTGACCAGCCCTCGTCGATCACCCTGGTGCCGGGCATCCTGTTCCTCGTGCCCGGCAGCGTCGGCGTGCGGAGTCTCTTCTCAATGCTCGACCAGGACATCCTGCGCGGCGTCGAGACCACCTTCCAGATGCTGCTGATCGGGGCCAGCCTGGTGGCCGGGATCCTGATCTCGAACGTCCTGACGCCCTCACGGCACCTGAGGGAGGCGGTGGTCTAGGCCGTCCGCGGTCAGCCTCTCGGATGGTACTTCTTGTGCACCTTCCGGAGGTACTCCCGGTCCACATGGGTGTAGAGCTGGGTGGTCGCGAGGTCGGCGTGGCCCAGCATCTCCTGTACGGCGCGGAGATCGGCACCACCTTCCAGCAGGTGCGTGGCGAAGGTGTGCCGGAGGGTATGCGGCGTGACCGACTTCTTGATCCCCGCGATCGCAGACCAGCGCTTGACGATGCCCCAGGCGCCGACGCGCGAGAGGGGCGACCCCCTCGCGTTGAGGAAGACGCGGTCGCGGGAGCGGCCGCGGTCGAGCGTCGGCCGGAGGGAATGCAGGTAGATGGACACGGTGCCGACGACGCCCCTGCCGACCGGGACGAGGCGCTCCTTGCTTCCCTTCCCCATCACCCGCACCAGCCCCTCGGAGAACCGCAGGTCCTGCAGGCCGAGGCCGCAGAGCTCGGAGACCCGCAGACCCGCCCCATAACCCAGTTCCAGCAGCGCGCGGTCCCGCCACGCGAGCGGGTGCTCGAGCGCGGGCGCCGCGAGCAATGCCTCGACCTCGATTCGCGAGAGCGGCTCCGGCAGGGTGCGTCCCAGCCGCGGTCCCTGCAGGCGATCCGAGGGATCCGCGGCGAGCCGACCCTCGCCGGCCAGGAAGGCGAAGTAGGTGCGGATGGCGGAGACGGTGCGGCGAATGCTGGTCGGCGCGAGGCCGAGGTCCTTGAGGGCAAACACGAACTCGCGCAGCGACCGCGGGGTCAGACTCGCGGGCTCGTGCGCACCGCAGCCCCCGGCCCACTCCGCCAGGCGGCGCACGTCCCGCAGGTACGCCTCGACCGTGTTCGGACTGTGTCCGGCCTCGAGTGCGAGGAAATCCCGGAATCCCTCGAGCCAGAAGGCGCGCCGGATCGGGTCGTCGTTCACGAGGCTCGCTCGCCCGCCGCCTGCCGGGCCGCCTCCATGTCCGTACGCCCGAGGCCGAGCAGCTCCCCGGCGCGCTCCATCATCCGGTGGTCGGAGGCCTCGAGGTCGCCCTCGTGCGCCAGCACTCGCCACATTCGGGTGGCGAGCTCCCGCCGTTCCGCGGGGCCGTAGGTCTCGCGCAGGCGAGCCGCCTGCCCCAGCAGGTCGTCGAACCGCCGCCCGGTAAAGACGCCGGGAATGCGCCACCGGCGGCGGAAGTTCGCGAGCAGCTCGTCCCGTGCGGGTTCCTCCAGCGCCTCGTCGGCGCACACCAGCTCGAGGACGAGCGGCGCCACGGCGTGCAGCCCGGCCTCGGGGTCTCCGCCTCCCGCCTCGGCGAAGGCGCTCCGGACCCCGGCCCAGAGTGCGTCGCGGCGCTGCCGCCGCCGCCGCCGGGCCACCAAGATCCCGACCACCAACGCCACGACCGCGACGATCGCGAGGGTGCGGTTGACCCCGGAAAGCGCCCGGCTGATGGCGGGCCAGTTCGCCCCGAGTGTCACGCCGAGCAGGGTGATGCCGCCATACCAGAGCACGGCGGCCAGGAGGACGGGAAGGAGCGCCCGCATGCTCCGGATGCCGGCGAGTCCGGCGAAGGGCGGGACGGCGGCACGGATTCCGGGAAGGAGCCGCGCCACGAAGATTCCGCCCACGCCGAGCCGCAGGTATTCGCGCTCCATCACGACGAACGCGCGGGGTGAGAGGAGCTTCCGGCCGGCGCGGGTCTGGAGCCAGCGCCGGCCGGGGCCTCGGGCGAGGATGTAGACCAGCGCGGCACCCGAGACATTGGCCAGCACCGTGATCGCGAGGACCAGCTCCGCCCGCACCACCCCGCGGGTGCTGAGGAAGGCGCCGAGTGCCGCGGCGAGGTCGGCCGGCACCAGCGGCACCAGGTTCTCGACGGCGGCGAGGAGAGCCAGCACGGCATAGATGGCGACGGGCGGGAGGCCGCCCAGCCACCCGAGAAGGCCTTCAATCAGCGCAGTGGCTCCAGTGAGGCGATGGCGATCACCGCCACACCCTCGCCGCGGCCTATCCACCCCATCCCCTCATTGGTCTTGCCCTTGACGCTGATGAACGCGGCCGCGGCGCCGGTCGCTGCTGCGAGACGCGCGGCCATCGCGCGAGCATGCGGCCCGATCCGGGGGAACTCCGCAACGACCGTGATGTCGGCCTGGAGCATTCGCCACCCGGCCTCGCGGACCCGGTCATGGGCCAGCTCGAGGAGCCGGATCGAGTCGGCGTCCTTCCAGGCCGGGTCGGTCGGCGGGAAGTGCGCACCGATATCGCTCAGTCCGGCGGCGCCGAGAATCGCGTCGGTGAGCGCATGGGCCACCGCATCCGCGTCGGAATGCCCCGCCAGGCCCTGGGGATGGGGGATGGACACACCGCCGAGTACGAGCGGCCGGCCGGGTACGAAACGATGGGAGTCGTACCCCAGGCCGATGCGGAGGGTCACGGGCTCGAGGCGGGAGAGGCGAGTTGCGGGCACTGGGCCGCGCGCCGGCACGGGCTCACGCGGCGACCTCCTCCAAGGGGAGGAGGGAGTAGTCCTGGCGGCGGCGCCGGGGTTCGAAGCCGGCGTCGCGGATGAGGCGCTCGATCTCATCCACGGTGGTGCGATAGGTAGTGCCCGCCGCTGACACCACATTCTCCTCCATCATGAGGCTGCCGTAGTCGTTGGCGCCGAAGCGAAGGGCCACCTGTCCTACCTTGTGCCCCATGGTGACCCAGCTGGACTGCAGGTTGGGGATCTCGGGCACGAGGATTCGGGCGAGGGCGAGCGTCCGGAGGTAGGTGACCGCATCGGTCTTCTCGACGTGCGCGAACCTGGGCGTCCCCTCGGGCTGGAGCGGCCAGCAGATGAACGCAGTGAACCCACCGGTGCGGCGCTGCAGCTCCCGGATCCGGAAGAGGTGCTCCACCCGGTCGGCGTTGGACTCGCCCATCCCGTACATCATGGTCACCGAGGTCCTCATGCCCTGGCCGTGGGCCTCCTCCTGCACGCCGAGCCATTCGTCGGTCATGGCCTTCTTCGGCGCGACTCGCCGGCGCACGGCGTCCACCAGGATCTCGCCGCCGCCGCCGGGCACCGAGTCGAGGCCGGCCTCACGCAGCTGGCGGATCACGTCGGGCACCGGGATGCGGAAGCGCTCGGAGAAGAAGAGGATCTCCGAGGGCGAGAACCCATGGATATGGATCGGGTGGTGCGCCTTGATGTAGCGCATCAGGTCCAGGTACCACTCGAACGGGATATACGGATTGTGCCCGCCCTGCAGCAGGATCTGCACCCCGCCGACCTCCTTGCACTCGTCGATCTTGACCCCGATCTGCTCGTAGCTGAGCACGTACCCCTCGAGGTCCTTGGGGCGTCGGTAGAAGGCGCAGAACCCGCAGTCGGCCACGCAGACGTTGGTGTAGTTGATGTTCCGGTCGATGATGTAGCTGACCACCGGCTGGGGATGCCGGCGCCAGCGCTCCTCCTCGGCCAGGCGCCCCAGCTCGAGCAGCGGGGCGCACTCGTAGAGGTCGAGGGCCTCGCGGAACTCGGTGGAATCTCGATCGACGGTGGTCATCGCGGAGTCGAAGGTCAGAGGTCGAAGGTGGTGCGAGGTCCGGTCAGGCGGCAGTGATGAACGAAAGGGTCCCGTCGGGCACCAGCCCGTCGCGCGCCAGGCGGCGGAAGAAATCGGTGAGCCCCGCGAGATGCCGGTAGTCGAGCGCCCAATCGAGGTCCCCCAGGTAGGCGCGGCAGGCAGGCGCCGGGACGCCGGTGACCTTCTCGGCGGTCCTCGCCAGGTCGTCGAGATGCGCGAGGCCCCAATCGCGCGACTGGATCAGGGCGCGATGCACCCGTGATACGGCGCGCGAATCGGCGTCCCGGCGCGCAGCCCAGACCGCGAAGACGAAGGGCAGCCCGGTCCACTCGTGCCAGGCCTGGCCGAGGTCCACCTGGTACAGGTAGGCACGCGCGGCGGCGAGCAGCAGGGCCGCATCGCCGATCACGAGGACGGCATCATGGGGCAGGCCCGCGAGGCCAGGCAGGTCCGGCGCCTCGGCGCGA
Organism: Gemmatimonadales bacterium; assembly: GCA_050733295.1. GTDB lineage: Bacteria > Gemmatimonadota > Gemmatimonadetes > Gemmatimonadales > GWC2-71-9 > JAICEH01. The sequence continues at coordinate 25,258 of JBOHSQ010000244.1, read as the reverse complement.
GCCACCGCCAACCGGGGCGCCACCTTCCACCGGTGACGGCAGAGCAGCTCGAGCAGCAGCACACTGGTGCGGGAGGAAGCCGAGAGCAACACCGTGGCGCCGTCCAGCTCCTCGGGCGGGCGCCGGCTGAAGAGCATCACGCTGTGCACCGGCCCCTCGCAACTGATGGCGAGGTCGGGCATCAGGTGGTAAGCCGCGGCGTTGCGGGCGTACTCGACGGCCGATACCGCACTCACCTGCAGCTCACCTGCGGCGAGGAGGTCGTTGAGCTCGGAGGCGGTGCCGGTGACGAGGTCGACGTCGACCGGCACCAGCCCCCGGTCGATGGCGCCGTAGACCGGGTAGCAGTTGATCCACGGGATCCGCCCGAGCCTCATGCGGCGTGCACCACGGGAAGGGGGCGGAGGGCGGCGCGCGTGGGCGGGCCGGGATCGTCGAAGTCCTCCCGCACCGCCTCGTAGAGACTGTTCCGCTCCACGGGGCGCTTCCCCGCCCCACGGATGAGCCGGACCAGGGCGTGGTAGGGCATCCCCATGTCGGTGGTGGCGCCGGCCTCGTGATAAATCCTCTCGTAGACGACCGTGCCCTCGACATCGTCGCACCCGAACGAAAGGGCGAGCTGGGAGAGGAACGGGGTCACCATGGGCCAGTGGGTCTTCACGTGGGGCACGTTGTCCAGGAAAAGCCGTCCCACCGCGATGTTCTTCAGGTCCTCGTAGCCGGTGGTGGCGGTGCCGATGCGACCCAGCTCCTCACCCAGCTCGTTGTGGTCGGGATGATAGGCCAGCGGGATGTAGGTCAGGAACCCCCCGGTCTCGTCCTGGAGGGCCCGCAGGGCGGCCAGGTGCTCGACGCGGTCGGCGGCCGTCTCCACGTGGCCGTAGAGCATCGTGCAGTTGGTGGGAATCCCGAGGCCGTGCGCTTCCCGGTGGACCCGGAGCCACTCCTCGCCAGTGAGCTTCCGCTCGGCGATGGTGGCCCGCACCGCAGTGCTGAATACCTCGGCGCCGCCACCGGGCAGGCTCGTGAGCCCGGCCTCCCGGAGCGCCACCAGGATCTCCCGGGTGGAGCAGCGCTCGACGCGGGCGAGGTGGGCGATCTCGACGGCCGTCAGCGCCTTGACGTGCACATGGGGGAACCGCGCCTTCAGCTCACGAATGAGCTCCGTGTAGTACGAGAGCTTGAGCTTGGGATGCAGGCCGCCCACGATGTGGAACTCCTTCGTGGGGGCGTGGCGGGCCTGCTCCGCCTCGGCGAGCACTTCCTCCAGCGTCCGGGTGTAGGCGCCTTCCTCCTTCGGCATGCGCGCGAAGGAGCAGAATGTGCACGTATTCCGCAGTACGCAGACATTGGTGGGATTGATGTGCTGGTTGGCGGAGAAGAAGACCCGGTCGCCGTTCCGCCGCTGGTTGGCCCAGTCGGCGATGGCCCCGACTCCGAGCAGGTCGCCGGTGACGTACAGGGCCAGGGCATCGGCGGTCTCGAGCCGAATGCCCTCCCGCACCTTTTCGGCGACCGGCCGAAGCGCCGGATCGCGCAACCGGCCGGGGTCGAGCTCGAGCGACATCGGGACTCCCTCGATTCGGGTCGCGAGGACCGGAATCTATACCCCGGCGAGTGCCTCAAGCCAGTTGGGGCGAGCCGTCATTCCACGCCGTCGCGGTCGAGGAGCTGGCGCACCGCGGAGACGAGCTGGAGGGGAGTGAAGGGCTTGGGCAGAAACTCCACCTGCCGGTCGTCCTTCCCATCCCCGGCCTCGAGCCTGCCCGACATGAAGAGCACGCACAGCCCGGGCTGTCGCGCGCGGAGCTGCCCCGCGAGCTCCTGGCCGGTGAGGCCCGGCATCTGGAGGTCGGTCAGGAGCAGCGCGACCGCGGGCGAGGCGTTCCGGGCCACGCCGCGGGCCTCGAGCCCGTCGTTCGCAGTCAGCACCTGATAGCCACGCGCGCGCAGGGCCCGCACCGCGATGTCCCGTACCGCCTCCTCGTCGTCCACCACCAGGAGCGTCTCGCTGCCGCCCATGGCCACGGCAGGCACCGACTGGGGTGTGGCCTCGATGGCGCCAGGTTCAGCATCCACGCGGGGAAGGAACACCGAGAAGGTCGATCCCGCGCCGGGTCGGCTGTCGGCGATCAAGACCCCGCCGGCCTGACGGACGATCCCGTAGGCGGTCGCGAGGCCCAGGCCGGTGCCGCCCCCCTTCTCCTTGGTAGTGAAGAACGGCTCGAATACGCGGGCCAGGGTGGCAGCGTCCATCCCTTCCCCGCTGTCGATCACGTCGAGGCGCACGTACTCACCGGGCAGCAGCTCACCGTGTGCGCTCGCCGATTCCGAGGTGAAGAAGACGTTGCGGGTGACCAGCCTGACGGTGCCGCCGAGCGGCATTGCATCCCGGGCGTTCACCACGAGGTTGGTGACCACCTGCTCGAGCTGCCCGGCGTCCGCGCGGACCGAGCCCAGGTCCCGGGCCAGGTCGGTCTCGAGCATGACGTGCGGGCCGATGAGGCGGTCCAGCATGCGCTGGAGGTTGCCCACGAGATCGTTGAGCAGCAGCACGCGGGGAGCCACCACCTGCTTTCGCGCGAAGGCGAGAAGCTGGCGGGTGAGGTCAGCCGCCCGGCGCGCCGCCTTTTCCACCTCGGCGACGTCTTCGGTCAGGGGATCGGTCGGGCGAAGCCCGGCGCGGATCAGCGCCGTGTAGCCCAGAATGGCGGTCAGGAGGTTGTTAAAGTCGTGGGCGACCCCGCCGGCCAGCCGCCCGATCCCTTCCATCTTCTGGGACTGAAGCAACTGGGCCTCGACCCGCTCGCGGCTCGCGATCTGGCGCTGCAACTCCTCATACGCGTCGGTGAGGGAGCGGGTCCGTTCCTCGACCGCGGCCGAGAGCGCGGTCTGGCGGGTGGCGATCAGCCAGGCCACCGCCGCCACCAGCGCCGAGAATGCGTACGCCGCGAGACCGATCCAGGTGGCGTGGTCGGGCTCGACGTGCCTCCACCCGTGCGCCGGGATCGCGGCGAGGCGCCAGGCACCATCCGGCAGTGCGATCGTGTAGTCGACCGGATCCGACCCGGCCACCGACGAGTCCCCGAAGAGCAGCGGCCCGGTATCGGCGCTCAGCACGGCCCGGAGGTCCTGGGCGCCCTCGAGGCCCGCCTCGCGCACGATCGGCGCGACGTCGAGCAGGATCGCGACCAGTCCATCGGTCCTGCCACCCGGCGCCGCGTAGGGCTGCATCACCGTCAGGCGTGCCCCCTCGCCGCTCTGGAAGGGGCCGAGCACCACCGTGCGCCGCTCGGTCATCGCGCGGTCCGCGGCCTCCGACAGCCGGGAGGTGGGATGCCGGCGCAGGTCGAACCCGAGGCTGCCCTCGTTGCCCTCCTCGGGGAAGACGTGCGTGACCACCGACCCTTCGACGATCTGGAGCGCGCGGATCCCGGCGGCGCTGGTCTGGAGGCCGAACGCGAAGACCTCGAAACTCTGCTGGAATCCGGGCAGGCCGCCCTCGGTCTCGACGAAGGCGCGGAATCCCTCGATCAACGCCAGCCGCCGGTTGAGCGCGTTCTCGACCGCCTGGCCGTAGGGCAGGAGTTCGGCGGTGTAGCGCTGGCGGACCTCCAGGGCGTGATTCCGCTGGTAGGCATCGGCGACGGCCCACGCGACCGGCAGGCCGAGCAACAGGACGGTTGCGGCAACCCGACTGGCCGGGGAGAGGCGACGAACTGCGGAGAGGAGGGACACCGGGCGGGCCGCGGAGGGAACGGGCGGCGCCGTTCCTCGACGAATCAGTCGTTGAAGCGCGCTAGCGCCAGTGTAACGTTGTGCCCCCCGAACCCGAACGAGTTCGTGAGGGCGACCCGCACATCGGCCTCGCGGGCCACGTTGGGCACGGAATCCAGGTCGCAGCCGGGATCGGGTGTGACCTGGTTGATCGTGGGCGGCACCTTGCCCGTGGTGGTCACCAGAAGTGAATAGATGGCCTCGCTGGCCCCGGCAGCCCCGAGCAGGTGCCCGGTCATCGACTTGGTCGACTGGAACATCAGCTTCCGGGCGTGATCCCCGAAGACGGCCTTCACCGCCTTCGTCTCCGCCGCGTCGCCGACGGGTGTCGAGGTGCCGTGCGCGTTGATGTAGCCCACGTCCTCCGGGCGGAGCCGCGCGTCGGCGAGGCACTGCCGCATGGCGAGTTGCGCGCCGGCCCCATCGTCCGGCGGGGAGGTGATGTGGTGGGCGTCCGCGCTCATCCCGTAGCCGACCACCTCACCGAGGACCGGGGCCCCGCGGCGGCGAGCGTGCTCCAGGCTCTCCAGCACCAGCGCGCCGGCGCCATCCCCCATCACGAACCCATCCCGCTCCTTGTCGAAGGGGCGGCTGGCCTGCTCGGGCGCGTCATTCCGGGTGGAGAGCGCCTTCATGTTGGCGAATGCCGCCACCGCCACGCCGGTGATCGCGCCCTCGGCCCCGCCGGCGACCATGCAATCCGCCACGCCCTCGCGGATGAGCCGGAACGACTCGCCCAGCGCGTGCGCACTCGAGGAGCACGCGGACACGGTGGCGTAGTTGGGCCCCCGGAGCCCGTAGCGAATGGACACCAATCCGGCGGCAATGTCCGGGATGAACATGGGCACGAAGAACGGGGAGACCCGGGAGGGGCCCTTCTCAAAGAAGATCCGGCAGTTCTCCTCGAAGGTCATCATCCCGCCGATGCCGCTCCCGATGATGACGCCGGTGCGGTCGGGCGAGGGAAACCTGCCCTCGAGCCCGGCCTGGGTCACCGCCTGGTGGGTGGCGGCGAGGGCGTACTGGGCAAAGAGGTCGTACCGGCGGGATTCCTTCCGGTCCATGAAGCGGAGCGGGTCGAAGCCCTTCACCTCGCAGGCGAAGCGCACGTCCTGCGCCGAGGCGTCGAACTTGGTGATCGGCGCCGCCCCGGAGCGGCCGGCCAGCAGGCCAGCCCACGAGTCCTCGACCGTCACGCCCACAGGAGTCACGAGCCCGAGGCCCGTGACGACGACACGATGGGCCAAGCTACTTCCCCATCTTGTCGTGGAGGTACTTCATCGCGTCCCCGACGGTGCGCAGCTTCTCGGCTTCCTCGTCGGGGATGTCGATGTCGAATTCCTTCTCGAAGGCCATCACCAGCTCCACCGTGTCGAGGCTGTCCGCGCCGAGGTCTTCCATGAAGCTGGCCTCGCCGGTCAGCTTCTCGCGCTCCACGCCCAGCTCCTCGACGATGATGTCCTTGACCTTCTCCTCGATGTCGCTCATTGGATCCTCGGAAGGATGGATGGGGACCGTCGGTCAGACGACCATGCCGCCGTCGACGACCAGCACCTGGCCGGTGACGTAGGCGGCGAGATCAGATGCGAGGTACAGCACGGCGCCGGCGATGTCCTCCGGCCGACCCAGCCGGCCGAGGGCGATTTGCCCTAATAAGGCGTCCCGCGCGGCCTCCGGCAAGGCGCCGGTCATGTCGGTTTCGATGAACCCGGGGGCGATCGCGTTGACCAGGATTCCGCGGCTTGCATACTCGCGCGCGACCGACTTGGTGAACCCGATCAGGCCGGCCTTGCTGGCGGCGTAATTGGCCTGGCCCTTGTTGCCGATGATGCCGACGATGCTGGTGACGTTGATGACCCGGCCGCCGCCGCGCTTCATCATGCCGCGCAGGACGGCCTTGGTGAAGAGGAACGCGCCCTTGAGGTTCGCGTCCACCACGGCATCCCAGTCCGCCTCGCTGAGGCGCAGCATCAGGTTGTCGCGGGTGAGCCCGGCGTTGTTGACCAGGATGTCCACCGGGCCCAGCTCCTTCTCGACCCGCTCCACCGCCGCTGCCACCTGGGCGGCGTCGGCCAGCTCGGCCCCGACACCAATGGCGCGCCCGCCAAGCGTCCCGGCGATCTCCGCGGCCCTGGCCGCGTCGCGGCCGTGCACCGCCACCGCCGCCCCTGCCGAATGCAGCACGCCGGCAATCGCCCGACCGATGCCGCGGGTGGAGCCGGTGACCAGCGCGGTCTTTCCGCTGAGATCGAGGTTCACCGGGCGGGACGGTCCAGGAATGCGCTCACCTCATCGGCCGTTCCGAGGGTGATGGTGGCCGCGTCGGGCACGATCTGCTTCACCAGCCCCGCGAGCACCGCGCCGGGCCCCGCCTCGACGAAGGTGGCTCCCGGAGCCTCGGCCGCCGCCCGCCTCACAGACTCGACCCAACGGACGGGCGCGGTGAGCTGCTCGCCGAGCAGCCGCACCGCCTCGGCCGGCTCGCGGACCGGTGCGGCAGTTGCATTGGCGATCACCGGGAGGCGCGGGGCCGCGAAGGATGCTTCGGCCAGCGCGGCCTCGAGGCCTGCGCGTGCCGGCTGCATGAGGGGCGAGTGGAAGGCGCCGCTCACCTTGAGCGGCACCACGCGCTTGGCTCCCTCCGCGCGGCACAGCTCGCCGGCGCGCTGCACCGCCGCAGGATCACCGGCAATGACGGTCTGGTCGGGGCTGTTCAGGTTTGCCGCGACAGCCACCTCGCCCTCGACGGACGCGGCGCGGCAGGCGGCCTGGACCTTCACTGCATCGAGCATGAGGATCGCGGCCATCGCCCCGGCCCGGCGCGCACCGGCTTCCTGCATCAGCTCCCCCCGCCGGCGCACCAGGCGGGCGGCGTCGGTCGCTCCGACTGCCCCGGCGGCCACCCAGGCGCTGTATTCGCCGAGGCTGTGCCCCATTGCGATCGCCGGCTGCAGCCGATCCTTCACCACCGCTAGCACCGCGCACGTGTGGGCCAGGATGGCGGGCTGGGCGTTCTGAGTGAGGGTGAGCTCCTCCTCCGGGCCTTCCCACATCGTCCGGGAGAGCGACGCCCCCAGCGCCTCGTCCACCGCCGCGAACACCGCCCGCGCGGCCGGGAAGCGCTCGGCCAGGTCCCGGCCCATCCCGACCTTCTGCGAACCCTGCCCCGGGCAGAGGAGAACGGTGCTCACCAGCGGACCACCGCACTGCCCCAGGTGAAGCCGGCGCCGAAGGCCACCAGGAGGACGAGGGAACCCGGCTTGATCCGCCCCTCGTCGCGCGCCTGGGCCAGGGCCAGGGGAATCGAGGCGGACGACGTGTTCCCGTAGCGGTCGACGTTCACCATCACCTTCGACATCGGCATGCCGGCGTGCTTGGCCGTCGCCTCGATGATCCGGATGTTGGCCTGGTGCGGCACCAGCAGATCGATCTGGTCGGCGGTGATCCCTGCCCGGCGCATCGCCTCGTCACACGACTCCGCCATCGCCAGGACCGCGGACTTGAAGACCTCGCGGCCGGCCATCTTGATGAAGTAGGAGCGGTCGTGGAGGACCTTTTCGCTGAGTGGCTCCACCGCGCCGCCCCCGGGACGGTACAGGAGGTCGGCGAGCGATCCGTCGGACCGCATGAAGATCGACAACAGGCCTCGGGCGTTGCTGTCACCGGGCTGCTCGTGGCGTCGCAGGATCGCTGCGCCCACCCCGTCACCGAAGAGCACGGCGGTGGAGCGGTCCTGCCAGTCGACGATGGCGCTCAGCTTCTCGGCGCCAAGCACCAGCGCGTTCCGGCCCTGGCCGCTCGCCAGGAGCCCCTCGGCGGTGGCCAGCCCGAAGAGGAACCCGGAACAAGCGGCGGAGATGTCGAAGGCCGCGGCGTGGGAAGCCTGGAGCAGCGCCTGCAGGTCGCAGGCTGTGGCCGGGAGCAACCGGTCCGGGGTGGCGGTGCCCAGGATGATGAGGTCGAGGTCCTCGGGACCGAGCCCGGCCTCGGCCAGGGCGCGCCGGCTGGCCTCGAGGGACAGCTTGGCGAGCGACTCGCCGGCGCTGGCGATGTGCCGCTGGCGGATGCCGGTGCGCTCGACGATCCAGGCGTCGGAGGTATCGAGCTGCTTCTCGAGGTCGGCGTTGGTGAGGACGGTGTCGGGGACCGCGACGCCGAGCCCCGCGATCGCCGCGATGGGCCGGGCGGTCACGACGCCGCGGCCCCGGCCCGTCCGGCGAACTCGGCTCCGATGTGACCGCTCAGGTTGGTAGCAACGGCCTGGACCGCCATGTGAATCGCGTTCTTGATGGCGTTGGGGGTGGAGCTGCCGTGGCAGATGATCGACACGCCCCGCACGCCGAGCAGCGGCGCGCCGCCATACTCGGAGTAATCCAGGACCCGCAGCACCTCACGGACATCGTCCCGGCGGAGCAGGTCGGGCGCCCGGTCGCGGACCAGGCGGATGATCAGCTTGGCCACCGATTCGTAGAACTTGAGGACGATGTTGCCGACGAACCCGTCGCACACCACGACGTCGACGTGGCCGAGCGTCGAGTGGCCGGCGATGATGTCGCGCCCCTCGACATTCCCCACGTAGGCGATGCCGGGGAGGGTCTTGAGAAGCTGGTGGGTCTCGCGCGAGACCGCGTTCCCCTTCTCGTCCTCCTCCCCCACGTTGAGCAAGCCCACGCGGGGCTCCGGGCTCCCGAGGATGTCCCGGACGTACACGGTGCCGAGGCGGGCGAAGCCAACCAGCTCCTCGGGGGAGCAGTCCACGTTCGCGCCGGCGTCGAGCACGAGGACGGGCCGATCGCCCGTGGGGAACAGAGATGCCACGGTGGCGCGGCGGACGCCATCGTGGAGGCCGAGGATGACGGTGCTAGCGGCGAGGGTGGCGCCGGTGTTGCCGGCGGAGACGAACGCGTCGGACTTCCCGGCCTTCTGCAGGCCCAATCCCACGACGATGGACGAGTCGCGCTTCCGCCGCACGGCCTCGAGCGGCTTGTCGCTCATCGTCACGACCTCGGAGGCCGGGATGATGTGAATCCGGGAGCGGTTGACGCCGGGATGCCCCGCGAGCGCGGCCTCGATGACGTCGGGCCGGCCCACAAACTGGACCTCAAACTCACCGGGTACGTCCGCGAGGGCGCGCACTGCGCCCTCCACCTCGGCCGCCGGCGCAGTGTCGCCGCCCATGGCGTCGAGCGCGACCCGGATCACGCTCAGTTGTCCTCGACTTCGATCCGCTTCTGTCCGCGATAGTAGCCGCAGTCCGCACAGACGCGGTGGGGCAGCTTGGGGCTCCCGCAACGCGGGCAGGCCTGGGTCGCCATGGTGGTATTGCGGACCTGCCCCCCGCGACGGAGGCGCTTCCGCGACTTGCTGAGCTTTCGCTTCGGGACAGCCATCGGTTCCTCAGTTCGGTTCGGCGGGCGTGCACCCACACGGGCCCGCGTTCAGGTCGGCGCCGCAACGCAGGCAGAGACCCGCGCAATCCTCGCGGCAGAGGACGAACGCCGGCATGGCCAGCGCCAGTTCCTCGCGCACCGCCTCACGGACGTCCACGTGCGAGCCCTGCTCCTCGAGCGGATAGACGCTCAGGTCGTGCACCGCGTCGGGATCAGCACTGAACACCACATCGACTTCCGTATCCACCGGCACCATCACCTCGGCGAGGCACCGGCGGCACTGGGCGCGGGCGCGGCCCTGGAGCCGGCCCCGCCACAGATAGTCGCCGTGGCCGGCCTGCTGCAACCGGCCCGACACGCGCAACTCACCGTCGAGTGCAAGGCCCAGTCCTTCGAGCGACGGATCATCGGAGGGGAGCCGTCCTTCCGTGGCGACCGGCCCGCCCTTGACCTCGCGGCGATCAATGCGGAGCATAGCCACTAAACCTAGCCGGGCCCAGTACTTAGGTCAAGCCGAACCAGCCGCCCGCTGCTTCAGCCCCAGAGCGCGGCGAGCTCCGATTCGGGGAAGAAGAAGCCGATCTCCCGCACCGCGTTCTCGTCGCTGTCCGAGGCGTGGATGGCGTTCCGGCCCTTCGACTCGGCGTAGAGCTTCCGGATCGTACCTTCCTTCGCCTCGGCTGGATCCGTGGCCCCGACCGTCTCCCGCATGGCCGCGACTGCATCGGAGCCCTGGCGCTCGAGCGCAAGGGGGAGGCAGGGCCCGCTGGTCATGAACTCGACCAGCCCCTCGTAGAACGGGCGTCCCCGGTGGACCTCGTAGAACGCCTCCGCCTCGGGGCGGGTCAGCCTCACGAGGCGCGACGCGCGGACGGTGAAGCCGGCCCGCTCGAGGTGTGCGAGGATGACGCCGATCCTGCCCGCCGCGACCGCATCGGGCTTGATGATTCCAAGGGTGCGACTGGCCACTGCGGCTGCTCCTGGCGGGTCGAGAGTCGAGGGTCGAGGATCGAGGGTGGCCCCTGGCGCGTGCCCGGTCATACCCGGGCCCCCAGGAGGCTCACCACCTCGGCGGGCCGCTTCATCACGGCGATACCGGCCTCCTCGAACGCGGCCATCTTCTCCCCCGCGGTTCCCGAGGAGCCGGAGATGATCGCGCCGGCATGGCCCATCCGCCGGCCCGGCGGCGCAGTCTGCCCCGCGATGAAGCCGACGACCGGCTTGGTGACGTTGGCCTTGACCCAGGCCGCGGCCTTCTGCTCGTCGGTGCCCCCGATCTCGCCGATCATCACGATCGCGTCGGTGGCGGGGTCCTGTTGGAAGGCCGCCAGGCAGTCGATGAAGCTGGTCCCGATGAGCGGATCGCCGCCGATTCCGACGCAGGTGCTCTGCCCGAGCCCGTTGCGGGTGAGGTGGTGCACCACCTCGTAGGTGAGCGTCCCGCTGCGGCTCACGAGGCCCACCCGTCCCGGCGCGCAGATGTTGCCGGGGATGATCCCGACCTTGCTCTGCCCGGGGGAGATCAGGCCGGGGCAGTTGGGCCCGACCAGGCGGACGCCCCGCTCGGTGAGGAACGGCATGACCCGGGTCATGTCCATCACCGGGATGCCCTCGGTGATGCAGACCACGAGCGGGATCCCGGCGTCGGCCGCCTCATAGATCGCACCGGCGGCGAGGAGCGGCGGCACGTAGATGACCGACGCATTCGCCCCGGTGGCCGCCGCGGCCTCGGCGACGGTGTCGAAGACGGGGACCTTGCCCTCGAACGTCTGCCCGCCCTTGCCCGGGGTCACCCCGGCCACGACATGGGTCCCGTACTCGAGCATCTGCTTCGCGTGGAACGAGCCGTCGCGACCGGTGATGCCCTGCACCACCAGGTGGGTGTGCTTCCCGATGAAGACGCTCACGCGGCCTCCTTCGCGAGTGCCACGACCTTCTGCACCGCGTCGTCCATGTCGTTCAGGGCCGTCATCCCGACGGCCTCGAGGATCGTCACCGCCTCCCGCTCGTTGGTGCCGGTGAGCCGGATGATGATCGGCACCGGGACCTTGAACTGGCGCGTGGCGGCCACGATCCCGTTCGCCACGTCGTCGGTCCGGGTGATGCCCCCGAAGATGTTGAAGAGGATCGCCTTGACGTCGGGGTCCCGGGTGATGATCCGCAGGGCATTCACCACCTTCTCGGGATTCGAGCTGCCGCCGATGTCGAGGAAGTTCGCGGGCTCGCCGCCGTAGAACTTCACCAGGTCCATCGTGGCCATCGAAAGGCCGGCCCCGTTCACCACGCAGCCGACGTTCCCGTCGAGCTTGATGAAGGTGAGCCCGGCCTCGCGGGCCTCGACCTCGCTGGGGTCCTCGGCCCCGACATCGCGCAGCGCCGCCAGGTCGGGCCGCCGCTCCAGCTCGTTGTCGTCGATGCTGACCTTGGCGTCCAGGGCGACCACCGCCCCCTCGGGCGTGGTGATGAGCGGGTTGATCTCGGCCAGGGAACAGCCGTTGGCCACGAACATGCCGTAGAGCTGCTCCATGATCCGCGCCGCGGCGCGCACCTGCTTCACGTCATCGTACAGCGTGAACCCGAGGGTCGTAGCCTGGTGCGGGAGCAACCCGTAGCGCGGATCGACCGCCAGGCGAGTGATCTTCTCCGGCGTGGTGGCGGCCACTTCCTCGATGTCGATCCCGCCCGCGGCGCTCACGATGAAGACGGGGCGCTGGGTCTCCCGGTCCATGATGATGCCGACGTAACTCTCGGAGGCGATATCGGCCGCGGGGGCCACCAGGACCTTGCGCACCGGCAGTCCCTTGATGGTGAGCGCGAGGATCTTCCCGGCCACGTTCCGCGCCTCGGCGGGATCCTTCGCGAGCTTCACGCCGCCGGCCTTCCCGCAGCCCCCGGCGTGGACCTGGGCCTTCACCACGACGGTTCCGCCCAGCCGCAACGCAATCGCGCCGACCTCGGCGGGCGTCGTGGCCACTTCCGCATCCGGCACCGGGATCCCCGCCTGCTTGAGCAGGGCCCGCGCCTGGTATTCGTGCAGGTTCACGGCTTCCTCGAGATTGTCGTTCCGGTTGCTCCCCGCAGGGCCGCCGGCCCATCGGATAGCCGAGCGATGATCGCGCGGGCGCCACCACCGCGCACGAACTCCACCGCCGCCTCCACCTTCGGCATCATGCCCCCCTCGTCCAGCCCGCCCGACGCGATGAGCGCGTCGGCCTGCTCCGGCGTGAGGTGCCGGATGGGCTCCTGGGCCGGCGTTCCCCAGCCGCGATAGACGGCATCCACATCGGTGAGGATGACGAGGACGTCCGCTGCGAGCGCGTGGGCGAGGATCGCGGCCACGCGGTCCTTGTCCACCACCGCGTCGATCCCTTCCCACCCCAGGACCGGGTCGTCGTGCACCGGCGGACCGCCGCCCCCGGCCGCGATGACCACGGCGCCCGCCTCCACCAGCCGCCGCACCAATGCGGCCTCGACCACGGCCAGCGGCGCGGGGCTCGATGCCAGCCGCCGCACGTTCCCCTTGCCGTCCCTCCCGAGCGGCACCTCCCGCGCCTCGAGCGCGGCGACCTGCTCGGGCGCCAAGGGGTGGCCGACCGGCTTCACCGGCCGGGCGAGCGCCGGATCGCGCGGGTCCACGACGGTCTGGGTCACGACCGTCACCACATCGCGCTCGACGCCTGCGCGCCGCAGCCCGTTCTGCAGCGACTGCTGCAGCATGTACCCGATCCAGCCGGCGGTGCCGGCCACGAGAACCCCGAGCGGGAGCGGCTCGACGAGGTGGCGCGCCAGCTCGTTCCGGACCAGCTCGTCCCCCACCTGCGGTCCGTTCCCGTGCACGATCGCGATGCGCCAGCCCTCCCGCGCGAGTTCCACGATCGGCGCCACGCTCTCACGGGCGTGCCGGAACTGGTTGGTGATCGTGGCCGGCTCGCCGGCGCGCGCAAGGGCATTGCCGCCGAGCGCGAGGACCGCGGTCCGGGAGACGGGGACTGGGCTCACAAAGCCGCGCAAATTAGCCGCAGCACGGCGCTCCGGACAACCGGCTCACGGGGCCGCTGTGTCGGCGCGCTGGGCATCGAGCACCGCCCGCAAGGCCTCGAAAGCGCGCCCAAATGCGGCCCAGTCGCCCGCCCTGAGCGCCGAATCCGCGCGCTCGAGCCAGCGGCGCGCCTCATCCACCCGGCTGCCTCCCAGCCACGCCGGAACCGGTGCCCCCAGGCCCCCGAGGTTCCGGATCGCCCCGGCGAGGTCGCGGCCCGCCCCCATCCTGTCACCGGCGGCAACGCTCACCCACAGGATGGAGGGGCGCTGGTCGCGCCGGGTGGCGAAGTGCACCTGCCAGGCGGAGAGGAGGTCCGCTTCGGGCCGGTAGCGCACCGGCCCGGCTTCGAGGCGCCCTCCCGCGGCCTCGACCGAGTCGCGCAGCTGCTCGTATACGGGGAACCGGCTCCATCGCGCCATGAGGGTGGCCGGTGCCGGGCCCGGAACCGGGCCCCCTCGAAGGAGGACCGGTCGCGGGCGACCGCCCATCAGTTCCCCGAGAAGGAGGGCCGTCACGTTGCGGCTCGTCGAATCCTCGAACGGGGCGGCGGGGACCGGCCTGCCCTCGCGATCGCGCTGCCAGGCGACGCCCGAAAGGCCCGGGGCCGTCTGGCGGCCGGCCGCTACCGGGCCATCGGCCACGACGGCCACCTGAGCCTGGAACAGCTCCCCGGGATAGGGCAGCACGTCGAGCAATTCGTCCGGAAGGGATTCGACCGGCTCGACGAATCCACCGCCCAGTCGCGCGAGCGCCTGCGAGGCCGGGCCGGCCCCGGGCGCGAGGAACATCCGCGCCCGCCCGTCCACCAGGCTCACGAGGCCCACGAAGCCGACCTCGATGCCCCCGAGGCTCGGCTCGGTGCGGGAGGATCGGGTGCTAGCGGCGAAGGAGGGCAGCCGCACCAACCCGAGACTCGCCCAGGCGGGCCGGCCTTCCCACTCCACCAGCGCAGGTGCGGACCACGTGGCCCAGGGCGCCAGCTTTCCAAGCCGCTGCGCGGGGTCGCGCCGCCAGCCGACCACCGCTCCGCGGCGTCGCAGGACCGCCGGCTCCTGGAGCGCCCAGGCCAGGACCGCGCGGCGCAGTGATCCACCAAGCGCGATGCCGGCTCCGGTAGTGTCCAGGGTGACTGCCAGCGCACCGGGAAAGGCTGCCGCATCCCGAAGCGGCTTCCAAGTGACCACTCCCGGATACGCCAGCGAATCACCGGCCCGGTAACTCATCGCGCCACCCGAGGACGTCACCCGGTCGTCGGCGATGGCGACGACCCCGGGGTCCTGACCCGCGATCCGGATGGCGTACCACACCGGCCTGGACCTGCCGGGTCCTCGAATGAGCCCCGGGCTCACCGCGGCCGGCTCGCCGGTGTCCGCCGCCGCGACCCGGAGGACCATCGCCGGGTTCCAGAGCCCGGGCGCCTGAACGGGACCGCCCTCCCACTCCCGCTCCAGACCGTCGATCCCCCAGGCGACCGCATCGATGCCGCGCCGGGTCGCGGGATCGATGAGCGCGGGTCCGGTCCCCGCGGCACCGGGCAGGATCGTGCGAGCACCGACGGATGCCGCGAGCAGTACTGCCCACGAGGCGCCGACCAGCAGGCTGCGCGCGCCCCACGCCCACGACGCGGAGAGCATCGCCGTTCCCAGCGTGACTCCGAGCATGGCCGAGGAGCCCACCTCAAGCAGGCGCCACGGCATCGCGCCCAGCCCCGACCCGCGGGGGCCGGAGATCCAGCGGGCGGGATCGAGGTAATGACCCCAACCGATGGCGAGGGCGAGAGCGACGAGGAGGACCGCCAGATGGCGGCGCGCATACTCGGAGACGGCGAGGCGGCCCTCGTTCCAGCGCAGGCCGCCGATGAGCAGGTAGGCCAGCGCGGTGGCGGCGAGTCCCACGACGCCCAGGCGCACTGCGAAGCCCTGCAGCTGCAGCAGCACGGGAACCCGGCCGACGTATGCACCGAGGTCGCGGGCGAGTGCGGGATCCGCGATGCCATATCGCACGTCGCCCAGCCAGAGCACGAATGCCTGCCATCCCCGCGAGGCCCCGAGCCCGGTGAGGAGGCCGAGCAGGAGGGCCAGTGCGAGGACCAGGAGCAGCAGGGTCCGGCGGCGGACGGTCTCGCGGAACTCGAGATTGCCGAGGTACCGGGGGATCTCGACCCGGTGGACCGTGCGGACGACGAAGAGCAGGTGCGCGGCCAGCCAGGCGGCGGCGAGCCCCACCGCCACGGCCTCGATCGCCCAGCGCAGCGCGTGCAGGCGCAGCATGGGCCCGGCCGCGGCAGGCGCCACGCTTGCCGCCCACCACTGGTCGGCCAGGATGCCGACCAGCAGGCGCCCCAGCACCAGCGCCGCCACAGCCGCGGCCACTACGCCGGCGATCCAGCGACCCGGCGCGCGCACGCGCTAGAGCCGGACGCCCCGCGCGGCGAGCCAGTCACTCACTTCGCGGCGGTAGGTCTCGAGCGAGGCCGGGTCGGTGGCTTCGAAGCGAAGCACGAGAACAGGCTGGGTGTTGGACGCCCGGATGAGGCCCCAGCCCTTGGGGAACTTCATTCGCACGCCGTCGATGGTGACCACCGGGTAACGGGAGGCGAAATGGCGGGAGGCCTCCTCGGCCAGGGTGAACTTGGCCTCGTCGGTCGTCTCCGCGCGGATCTCGGGCGTGGCGTAGGTGACCGGGAGGTCGGCGAGGAGCGGAGCCAGGCCACCCGGCCCGCGGGATACAATCTCCAGAAGGCGCGCGGCGGCGAAAGGCGCGTCGTCGAAGCCGAACCAATCGCCGCCGAAGAACATGTGGCCGCTCATCTCGCCCGCCAGCGGCGCGCCCACCTCCTTCATGCGCGCCTTGATGAGGGAGTGACCCGTCTTCCACATCTCGGGCCTGGCGCCGGCGGCACGCAGGGCGTCGGGAAGAACTTCCGAGCACTTGACGTCGAAGATCACGGGAACCCCGGCGCCCCAGCGGCGCACGGCGTCACGCCCGAAGAGCACCAGCAGCTGGTCGCCCCAGACGATGCCGCCCCGCTCGTCGACGGCGCCGATGCGGTCGGCGTCCCCGTCGAACGCGATGCCGAGCTCCGCGCCGGTCCGGCGCACCGCGTGGATCAGGTCCTCGAGGTTCTCCTCGACGGTCGGATCGGGGTGGTGGTTCGGGAAGGTTCCGTCGGACTCGCAGAAGAGCGGGGTCACTTCGGCGCCAAGCGCTTCCAGGAGGCGGACGGCGACCAGGCTGGCGACGCCGTTGCCACAGTCCACGACCACCCGCACCGGCCGCTCGAGCCGGTGACGCTCAACGATCGCCTCACGGTAACGGCGGAGGATGGTGGCGTCGGCGCGCTCGGTGCCGGCGCCGGCCCGGAACGCATCGCGCTCCATGAGGTCCCGGAGCGACTGGATGGCCTCGCCGTGCAGGGCCTCGCCGCCGAGAACCATCTTGAACCCGTTGAACTCGGGCGGGTTGTGGGAGCCGGTGACCTGCAGGCCGCCGTCAACCTCGAGGGCGTGGACCGCGAAGTAGAGCGTGGGGGTCGGGAGCTCCCCGACGTCGATGGCAGTGCCGCCGGATGCGATGATGCCGCGACGAATCGCCCGGGCCAGTTCGGGACCCGAGGGCCGGTTGTCCCGCCCCACCGCCAGCACCGGTGCGCGGGCGAGGCCATCCCAGGCGAGCGTGGCCCACGCCCGCCCGAGGCCTTCGGCGAACGCGGGGGTCAGGTCGCGGCCGACGATCCCCCGAACGTCGTATTGCCGATACACGCCGGCGGGTACTTGCATTCGACCCGGGGCCTCAGGGGACCACGCCGAGGAGCGCCACTCCCTGACGCGCCAGCGTGGCAGCGCTCGCGATGCCGAGGTCGAGCGCTTGGGCGGGCCAGACGCCGAAGGCCACGATCACGACGATCGCGACCACCACCACAGCCGCGGCGGGTCGCGGGAGCCCCACGGCCTCGTGCGACACCCCGGGCGGGAGGGGACGCATGTACGCGGCCATCACCACCGGGAGGTAATAGCCCGCGGACACCACGCTGGTCACCACCATGATGACCGCGAGCGTGCCCTGCCCCGCCTCGACCAGCGCGGACAGGATGGCCCACTTCCCGATGAAGCCGATGGTCCCGGGGAAGCCCAGCAGCGAAAGCATGGCCACGGCGAAGCCGGCGGCCAGCCAGGGGCGTTCGCGGGCCAGCCCGGCCAGGGTATCGAGCGTGACCTCGCGCTCACCGTTCCGCCCGATGGCCTGGAGCAGCCCGAAGGCCGCGACCGTGGTGACTGCGTAAGCCGCCAGATAGAGCAGGAGCGCGCCGGTGCCGCGCGGCGACCCGGGCCAGAGCGCCGCCAGCAGGTACCCCGCGTGGGCGACGGAGCTGTAGGCGAGCAGCCGCTTGAGTGACCGCTGCTGGAGCGCGATCAGGTTGCCGACGATCATGGTGACCGCCGCGAGCCCCCAGACGGCCGGGCGCCAGAGATCGGAGGCGCCGGGGAAGGTCGTCAGCAGCAGCCGGGCCAGGGCGAGGAACGCCGCCGCCTTGACGCCGGCAGCCATGAAGGTGGTGACCGGCGTGGGCGATCCGTCGTACACATCGGGCGCCCAGGCATGCAGCGGCACGGCCGCCACCTTGAACGCGAACCCGACCAACAGCAGCCCGAGGCCGAGCCCGGCCATCAGGGGCACGCGCTGGGACAGCTGGACGCCGGCCATGACTTCATTGGTCGTGCCGGTGGCACCGTAAATGAGGGCGATGCCATAGAGCAGGAAGCCGCTCGCGAACGCACCGATCAGGAAGTACTTGAGTGCTCCTTCCGCCGAGACGGCGCTTCGCCGGTCATAGCCCGCCAGCACGTACACCGCCACCGACATCAGCTCGAGGCCGAGGAAGAGGAGCATGAGGTCGGTCGCCGCGGCCATGAAAGTGAGGCCGGCGGTGCCGAGAAGGAGCAGGACGTAGAACTCCGGCGCGGGCATCCGCTCCCGCGGGAGGTAGTCGATCGCGAACAGGTTGACCCCGATGGACACCAGCAGCAGCAGCGCGGTGCCGGCGAAGCGAAACCCGTCCACCGCCACCATGTGGGGCAGGCCCTCGCTCTGGGCGCCGCCCAGCCACATGGAGAGGGTCACCGCGAACGCCAGCACCAGCCCGGCCAGGGAAATCCGCCCTGCCAGCCGGCTGTCCTCGTCGGTGCGGTGACGCCACGCGGCGACGAGGAGCACCAGGAGCGACCAGGCGGACAGGACCAGCTCCGGGAGGATGCCCAGCATCAGGTCCGACGGCAGGGTCAGGTCGAGGGGTCTCACGGCCGGGCCTCCTGGTGCGGCACGACGGCCTGCAGGCCAGGCGCGTCCAGCGATCGCTTCCCCACCCCCGTCCGCTCGATGTAGGCGCGCGCGGAGGGCTCCATCCGGTCGAGCACCGGCTTGGGATAGAGTCCCAGCCAGACCATCCCGGCCAGGAGAGGCAGCAGGACCGCGAGTTCGCGAGCCCCCACGTCGCGGAGAGCCTGGTTCTCGGGCTTGTCCACCGGGCCGAAGAACACCCGCTGCACCGCCCAGAGCAGGTAGGCCGCGGCGAAGATGACCCCGGTGGTCGAGATCACGGTGGCCGCGGGGAAGCGGGTCCAGCTGCCGAGCAGGACGAGGAACTCGCCCACGAAGCCGTTGAGCCCCGGAAGCCCTATGGAAGCCAGGGTGGTGATGATGAAGATGGTGCTGAAGAGCGGCATGACCCGCGCGATGCCGCCGTAGTCCGCGATCTTCCGGGTGTGGCGGCGGTCGTAGACCATGCCGATCAGGAAGAAGAGCGCGCCGGTGGAGAGTCCGTGGCCGATCATCACCATGAGCGCGCCCTGGACGCCCTGCACCGTCGCGGCCCAGATCCCCAGCATCACGAACCCGAGATGGCTCACCGAGGAGTAGGCCACCAGGCGCTTCACGTCGGGCTGTACCATGGCCACCAGCGCGCCGTAGATGATGCCGACGACGGCGAGGACCACCGCGATGGTGGTGACGGTCTCACCCATCGCGACCGTGGGGAAGAACGGCACGGCGAACCGGAGGAAGCCGTAGGTCCCCATCTTCAGGAGCACGCTGGCCAGGATGACGCTGCCCGCGGTGGGCGCCTCGGTGTGGGCATCGGGGAGCCAGGTGTGAAACGGCACCACCGGCACCTTGATGGCGAAGGCCAGCGCGAAGGCGGCGAACAGCCATGGTGCGGCCGGACCGATGGCCCCGATGTTCTCCAGCAGGTGGTCGTAGGCGAACGATGCCACGCCGGTCCTGGCCGCGACCTTCCACACCATCACCAGGATGGCGACCAGCATCAGCAACGAGCCGGCCATGGTGTAGATGAAGAACTTGATGGCCGCGTAGAGCCGGTTGGCCCCGCCCCAGATCCCGATGATGAAGTACATCGGGATCAGCATGACCTCCCAGAACACGTAGAACAGGAACAGGTCCATCGCGACGAAGACGCCCAGCATCCCGGTGAGCAGGGTGAGCAAGCAGGCGTAGTAGCCCCGCTGGCGGTCCTCGATGCTCTCCCAGCTGCCCAGGACCGCGAGCGGCATGAGCCCGGTGCTCAAGAGCACCATGAAGAGCGAGATCCCGTCCAGGCCCACCCGGTAGGCGATGCCCCAGTCGTTGATCCAGGGGGCGTCGGCCAGGAACTGCATGGCGGGGCCGCCCGGGTCGTACGCCCACCAGAGCCCCAGCGACAGGACGAACTCGGCAATCGTCACGACGAGGGCGGTGGCGCGCGCAAAGCGGACCGGCGCGACCAGTACCGGCAGGACGCCGAGGACCGGGAGGACAAGCAGCGCGGTGAGAATCCACCGCTCGTACCCCAGGGAGGCGAGGAACGCGGTCATCGGGGGGTCACCGGATCACGGCGCGCAGGATCCACAGCGCGCCCACGAGAAACAGGACGACGTAGACGCCCACCTGCCCGGTCTGGAGCCGGCTTCCGGCCCACCCCAGGGCGCGCGACAGCCTGGCGGTGCCGTTCACCATCACCCCGTCGATGAGGGTCTGGTCCACGAACCGCCAGAGGCCGATGCGGGAGAAGGCGACGAACGGGCGCACGACCAGGGCGGAGTAGATCTCGTCCACGTAGTACTTGCGGTGGACCAGCTTGGCGAGCCCGGTCTCGGGCGGCGCCTCGCGCGCGGGCCGGATGTCGGCCGCGAGGGTGCGGCGATAGCCGAGGACCAGGCCCGCCACCGCCACGAGGGACGCCACCCCGATGAGGGCGAGCTCGGTGGTGTGGGGCGGCAGCCCCACCGGCATCAGCGCAGCGGCGCGCTCGACGACCGGATGGAGCCAGGTCTCGAGCCCGTGGTTGCCGCCCACGACGGCCGGGAGGTTGATGAGCCCGCCGACGGCGCTCAGCACGCCAAGCACCACCAGCGGGCCGGTCAGCGACCAGGGGGCCTCGTGCAGGTGCTCGCGCTCGGCCGCCCCGGTCCGGTTCTCACCATGGAAGGCCATCGCCATCAGCCGCGCCATGTAGTAGGCCGTGAGCGCGGCGGCGGCGAGCCCCATGGCCCAGAGCACGAACCAGTAGGTCCCTTCCCTGCCCCGGCCGAAGACGAGCGCGAGGATCTCGTCCTTGGAGAAGAAGCCCGAGAAGGGGAAGATCCCGGCGATGGCCAGGGTGGCGATCCACATGAGGGCCCAGGTCCACGGCATGGCGCGCCGCAGGCCGCCCATGTTGCGCAGGTCCTGGGGATCGTCGTGCCGATGGGTGGCGTGATACGCATGGTGCATCGCGTGGATCACGCTGCCAGACCCGAGGAACAGCAGGGCCTTGAAGAAGGCGTGGGTGACCAGGTGGAACATGCCGGCCACGTACGCCCCGGTTCCCACCGCGAGGAACATGTAGCCGAGCTGGGAAACGGTGGAGTACGCGAGGACCTTCTTGATGTCGTACTGGCGGAGGCCGATGGTCGCGGCGAACAGCGCCGTGAACGCGCCGATCCCGGCGACGATCGCGCTGGTGAGCGGCGCCATGGCGAACAGGACGCCGGTCCGGGCGACGAGGTAGACCCCGGCCGTGACCATCGTCGCGGCGTGGATCAGCGCCGACACCGGCGTCGGGCCGGCCATGGCGTCGGGAAGCCAGGTGTACAGCGGGATCTGCGCCGACTTCCCGGTGCAGGCCAGGAACAGGAAGAGGGTGATGGCGGTGATGACCGCACCGCCCTGCTCCAGCGCCCGGGGCGCGCGCTCTGCCGCCTCGGCGAACTCGAGGGTGCCCAGGTACCAGAAGACCATGAAGGCGGCGACCATGAAGCCGAAGTCGCCGATCCGGTTCATGATGAAGGCCTTCTTGCCGGCGTCGGCGTTGGCGTGGTCGGCATACCAGAAACCGATCAGCAGGTAGGAGCAGAGCCCCACCCCTTCCCAGCCCACGAACAGCACCGGGAAGCTCGAGCCCAGCACCAGGACCAGCATGAAGGCGACGAACAGGTTGAGGTACGAGAAGTAGCGCGCGTAGCCCTCGTCCGCCCCCATGTAGCCGACGCTGAAGAGGTGGATGAGCGAACCCACCCCGGTGACCACGAGCAGCATCACCGCGGAGAGCTGGTCCACCTGGAACGCCACGTCCACCTGCAGGTCGCCCACGGGCAGCCAGGACCAGAGCGGCACCCGCACCCCGCCGTGGGCGCCCAGCCCGCGCAGCTCGAGGAACGCCAGCACCGCGACGGCGAAGGCGGCCAGGAGCACGCCGGGGCCGATGACGGTCACGAGCGCCTTGGCGCGGGGGCGCCAGAGCGCCAGGGCGCCGTTGGCGAGGAAGCCGGCGAACGGGAGGAGGACGGTGAGCCAGATCCACCCGATGGCGCCGCCGTGGGTGGCGAGGACATCGCCGGCACCGGGGGCGGCGCCGTGCGCCGCCTGGAGGAACGCGAACGGCATCAGCCCCGCAGCACGTTGATGGACTTGAGGTCGACGGTCTCGATGTGCCGGAAGATCGCGATGATGATCGCGAGCCCCACCGCGGCCTCCGCGGCCGCGACGGCCATCACGAAGAAGACCATCAGCTGGCCCCCGACCCCGTGCACCTGGGAGAGGGCAACGAACGAGAGATTCACCGCATTCAGCATCAGCTCGACGCACATGAACACGACGATGGCGTTCCGGCGGATCAGGACGCCGAGGACGCCGATGCTGAACAGCACCGCCGACAGGACAAGGGAGGGACCGAGGGGCATCAGATCCTCCGCTTGGCGAGCACGACGGCCCCGACCATGGCCGCGAGGAGCAGGAGCGAGGTCACCTCGAAGGGGACCAGCCAGGTGTCGAAGAGCGGCCCCGCCACCGCGCCGATGATGCCCTTCGCCTCTGCGGCCTGGAGCGCCTCGCGCCCGCCGGGAAGCACCAGCGACGGGTTCGCGAGCATCGGGTCGGTGGCCAGGTCCCGGGCGATGCGGGAGGCGGAGTAGGCGCGCAGCCCGAGCAGCGTCGCGAGGAACGCCCCGGCCAGGCCCGTCCCGACCAGCCACGCCAGTCGGCCGCGGGTGTCGGGGCCCACCCGGCCAAGGTTGAGCAGCATGATCACGAACAGGAACAGCACCATGATGGCGCCGGCGTAGACGAGCACCTGGATCGCACCGACGAAGTACGCGTCGTGGAGCACGTAGATGCCCGCGAGCGAGAGCATCGCGACCACCAGCGCCAGCACCGAGTGGACCGGGTTCCGGTCGAGCACGCAGGCCAGCGCGGCCACGACCGCGATGGCCGCGAAGAACCAGTAGGCGAAATCGGTCATGGTCATTCGCCGCGGGGGTCGGCCGGGTCCCACAGGGTGGAGACCGGGTAGGTCTGGGCCTGGAGCCGCTCCAGGTCGTAGACGAAGCGCCCGCGCTCGTACTCCGAGTTCTCGAAGTGCTGCCCCACGTGGATCGCCTCCTCGGGGCAGACCTCCTGGCAGTACCCGCAGAACACGCAGCGGAACTCGTCGATCTCGTAGATGAGCGGGTAGCGATGCCCGTCCTCGTCTTCGCCGGGGACCAGCTTGATGCAGTTGGCGGGGCAGATCTGGGGGCAGAGCCCGCAGGCCACGCACTTGGAGCGCCCCTGCTCGTCGGTGAGCATGCGGTGGGTGCCGCGCCACCGGGGCGAGAGGCTCCAGGAGCCGCGCCCGGCGTCGCCCACGCTCCGCTCCTCCGGGTACTCCATCGTCCAGCGGGGCTGGAGGAGATGCTTGAAGGTCAGGGACATCCCCCTGAGCATGGCGCGCACGTAGCTCACGCCCGCAGCCTCGGGGCGCTTGAGCACCTTGATGCCGATGGCCATCAGGACCTCGCCAGGACGCCGGCGCCCTGCTCCGGCCCGCGGACCTGGCGCGACACGCCCTTGATGACGAGGCCGCGGTCGAGGACGAAGAACACGAGCCACCCCAGCAGGAGATTGAGGCCGAAGAGGGCGAGGTGCCGGGCCGTCGGCCCGGCGACACCCGCGCGCTCGAGGATGTACACCGCCGTCGCCATGATCATCACGTAGGCCAGCATGATCGGGATCAGCATCTTCCACCCCAGCGCCATGAGCTGGTCGTAGCGGAAGCGTGGCAGGGTCCACCGGACCCACATGAAGACGAAGATGAAGCAGAAGACCTTGAGCCCGAACACCAGGAACGTGACCAGCGAAGCGAGCGCGCCGCCGCCCTCGTCCCAGTGGGTGAAGGGGATGTCCCAGCCGCCGAAGAACAGGCTCACTGTCATGGCGGACACGGTGATCATGTTGGCGTACTCGGCGATGAAGAAGAGCGAGAACTTCATCCCGCTGTACTCGGTATGATACCCGGCGATGAGCTCCGATTCGGCCTCGGGCAAGTCGAAGGGCAGCCGGTTGGTCTCGGCGAACCCGGCGACCAGGAAGACGAAATAGGAGAGGAACAGGGGCAGCACGTACCAGCCGAAGGCCCCCTGCTGCTGGGCCCGCACCACCTCGCCCATCGACACGTGGCCGGCCAGGAGCAGCACCGGCACCACGGAGAGGCCGGCGGCGATCTCATACGAGAGGAGCTGGGCGCACGCGCGCAGACCGCCGAGAAGGGAGTACTTGCTGTTCGAACCCCACCCCGCGAGCGCGATCCCGTAGACCCCGATCGAGCTGATCGCGAGGACCAGCAGGAACCCAGCCGGCACATCGGCCACCGCCATCGGCAGGGGGCCGTGCCACGACATCCTCCCGATGAGCGGCAGGTGCCAGTCGAAGTCGAGGTTCACCGGCGCGGCGATGGGAAGCAGGGCCGAAAGCGTGAGCGCCGGGATGAACGCCAGCATCGGGGCGAGGAGGAAGACGCTCTTGCTGGACTGCGCCGGGAGGGTCTCTTCCTTCACGATGTTCTTGAGTCCGTCCGCGATGGGCTGCAGCAGGCCGCCCCACCCGACCCGGTTGGGGCCGAGCCGGTTCTGCATCCAGGCCGAGACCTTCCGCTCCATGAGGGTCAGGTAGGCGACCGAGATCATGTAGAGCGTGAAGACCGCGATCAATTTCACCACGGTCAGGAACAGGAAGGCCTTCTGCTCGGGACTCATCGCGCGGCCCCGGCGGCGGCCGCCTGGCGTCCGAAGAACCCGAGCGACTCGTGGGTGAGGCCGGCGAGCGCAGGGATCCGATCTGCCAGGCGGGCGAAGGCGCGCGCCGCGGTGTCGGGCACCGCCCCGCCCTTGAGGACCCCGAGGGCCTCGGCCGCGAACCACCACGCCGGCCGCGCCATCCCGGGACCGGTGCGTGCCGGCAGGAAGCGCTGGACCCGGCCGTCGCGGTTCACGAACGTGCCGTGCTCCTCGACATAGGTGGACACCGGCAGGACCACGTGGGCCGACTCGAGCGCGTCCGAGGCGATGGTGCCGAGCACCACGAGCGATCCCTGGATCCGGCCGAGCGCGGCCTGCTCCTCGGGCGTGAGCCAGGGGTCGAGCAGCACGACCAGGTCGGCCGTCGCCGCGCGGGCCAGAGCCCCGGCGAAGTCGTCCCCGTAGCCCGCGAGCCGGGCCCCCTCGAGGTTCGGGGCCCGCTCGGCGCGAAGCGCCAGGTTGGGCAC
>JBOHSQ010000243.1:0-4003 GCA_050733295.1 Gemmatimonadales bacterium | reverse complement strand
GGCTCTGCGCCTCTGCGGTGAACCTTTCTACTTCGTCTCCTCCTCGATCTCCGCCTCGTGCACGTCGGCGCCCTGGCCACCGCCGGCGCCCAGCTGCTTATTCTCCGCCGAGCCCGGGCCGAGCAGTCCCATCTTGCGCTTGAGCTCGAGCAGCTGCTGGTCCGCGCTGCCGTGGTATTCCAGCGCGTCGAACTGGCGCACCAGGTTGTCGCCCGAGAACTCCTCCTGGAGCTCCGCCGCGGCCAGCGCCTTGCGCTCGTTGGCCTCGATCTTCTCGGTCATCCGCTCGAACGACTCGAACGCGCTCTTGTCGTTCAGGCCGGACATCGTTTCCTGGATCCGCTGCTGGGCCTCGGCCCGCTTGGCCCGCGCGACCAGAATGTTCTTCTTCCGCTTGGCCTCTTCGATCCGGTCGTTGAGGTGCCGGAGCTGCCCCTTCAGCTGCTCGGTCTCGGCCCGGTGCTTGAGCCAGGTCTCATGCAGGGTCTGGGCGCCCTGCAGGTGCTCGTTGAACCGTGCCAGGGCCTGCTTGGCCAGGTCGTCGCGGCCCTCCTGCACCGCCAGCATGGCGCGCTTCTCCCAGTCCTCCGCCTGGCGCCGTTCCGCCTCGGCATCGGCCTGCAGCTTCTTCTCGTCGGCGATGGCGCTCGCGACATGCTGCTTGGCCTTGGCCAACTGACTCTTCATGTCGAGGATCAGCTGGTTCAGCATCTTCTCGGGATTCTCGGCCCGGGAGATGAGGTCGTTGATGTTGGACCGGAAGACGGTCGAGAGCCGGTCTAGGATCCCCATACGGGTCAGGCCTCCCGGTAGGCGGCGAGGGCGCCAAGGTGCGACGCGAGCGATACCGTGAGCGCGTCGAAGCTGGCCTCGAAGGCGGCGTAGTCCAGCCCCTCGAGGTCCAGGGTGTCGGTGAGCACGACGTGGCTGTTCTCCAGCCCGTAGGAGCCGTGCACCAGGTCGCGCGCGTTGTAGGTCAGGAGCTGGCGGAAGAGCCCCGCGCGCCGGGGCTCGGATTCCGGGACCTCCATCACGCGCACCCGGAGGATAATGGCCGGGGGAGCATAGTTCACCACCACCTCCGCGCCATCCGCCGTGCGGACCCGCCAGAGGCCCGGCTCCAGCTCCTCGTCGTGGACGGCCCCGCCGTCCAGCCGGTCGATCCAGGACTGCACGTCATCCCGCGTGATCATTGCGCGCCTCCGATGGGCGTGATCTCCTGCTCTTCGTGCGCCCTCGGCAGGGGTGCCTCGGGCAGTCGCGCGGCCTCGCCCTGCCGGGCGAGCATCCGCTCCGCGAAATCCAGCCGCTCCTCCAGCTCGACCACCCGCTGGTGGACGAGGTCTGTCTCGCCGGTGAGGGGGCTCCGGGATTCGAGGGCCTCGATCCGCGCCTCGAGGTCCGCGGGTGCGGCGGCCCGCCCGCGGATCCGCTCCGCCAGCGAGGTGAAGAGCGGATACATCGCGACCCAGAACGCCACCTGCCCCGCCCCGATGGCCAGCCACATCGCGAATTCGCCGCCCTCGGTCATGCCGCCCCCTCCTGCCCGCCTCGGCCGAGTGCCGCCGACTCGGACTGTCGGGCGAGCATGCGCTCGGTGAAGTCCAGGCGCTCCTCCAGTTCCGCCACATGGCTCTCCATGCCCGCCAGGGTGTGCCGGAGCTGCTCGACCTCTTCCGTCAGCGCGGAATCCGCCGAGCCCGACGGGCCGCTTATCCAGCGCGCCAGGGCCTGGCCCACCGGCCCGCGCAGGATCTGGACTCCTCCCCAGACGCAGGTGGCGGTGATAATGATGCCCGTGACCATCCCGAACACCGGGATCAGGGATTCCACTTCAGGCCCCCGGAAGCCGCTCGTGGTCCCGATCGCGGGCCAGCACCCGCTCGGTGAACTCGAGCCGCTCCTCCAGTTCCAGCACCCGATGCTCCATGCCCTCGAGTGCCTGGACCCGCATCTCGAGCTCCTCCAGCCGGGCCCGCTCGTCCTCGCTGATCTCGCCGTCCGCATAGCG
Organism: Gemmatimonadales bacterium; assembly: GCA_050733295.1. Classification (GTDB taxonomy): domain Bacteria; phylum Gemmatimonadota; class Gemmatimonadetes; order Gemmatimonadales; family GWC2-71-9; genus JAICEH01. The sequence goes on along the minus strand of JBOHSQ010000243.1, from coordinate 1,992 downwards.
CAGCTGCTGGAGCGCCCGCCGCCGCCGGATCGCGTACGTGACCAGGCCGGCACCGCTTGCGAGCATCGCCAGGAACGCGTTGTCCGAGGCCTCGCCCAGCATGACGGCCACCAGCATCGTCACCGAGACGTGGATCGCCGAATCGACGATGTCCAGCCCGAAGATGCGCTGCCACCAGCTCCCAGTGCGCATGGTCACTCCCTAGGCGGGCGGAAGCCGCTCCTGCACCTGTTCCCGCTCCCGGGCCAGCAGCCGCTCGGTGAAGTCCTGCCGCTCCTCCAGTTCGGCCATCCTGGCGCGGAGCTCGTCCAGCTCGTGCATCACCGGCTCCAGGTCCACCACCTCGGAGGCCTGTCCCTCGATCCGGCGGGCGAGGGCGCGGCCCAGCGGGCCCCGGAGGACGATGGTGCCGCCGATGCCGAGCATCAGGATGGCCGGGATGGCGAAGTCCTTACCCGCGAGCGCCGTCCCGGCGATCAACACCCCGGCCACCGCGATCGTGGCCCAGGCCCCGACATACACCATGAGCTTGTCCTTCACTGCGCACCCTCACCCCGGAGGCGAGCCGGCGCTCGGTCGGCGAGGAGCCGCTCGGCGAAGTCCACCCGCTCTTCCAGCTCCAGTATCCGGGCCTGCGCTCCCTCGAGGTGGTGCACCTGTTCACGGAGGTCGATCACTTCCTCCTTCAGGCGCGCCAGGTCCGCCGCGCCGGCGCCTCCGCGGCCCTCGATCCGCCGGGCAATGGCGCGGAAGAGAGGCCAGAGCACGAAAGCGGTTGCCGCAATGAACGCGAGGGCAATCATCACCATCGCCTGGGGCGGCATGAGCTCCCAGGGGGCCGGCGTCGGGAAGGGGGCCGGAGGCGGCGTCGGAAACTGGATCACGAACGAAGCCTCCGCTACCTGCAATACGGCAATCGACATCACTCCTGCCCCGGCCCGATCCGGGCCTGCTCCCGGCCCTGTGCCAGCAGCCGCTCGGTGAAGTCCACCCGTTCCTCCAGTTCCGCCATCCGGAGTTCGGCCCCCTCGAGTCGATCCAGTCGAGCCTGCAGTTCTTCCACCTTGCCTTCAAGCTCCGTCTGCGAATTGACCGGCCGCTCCAGTCGCTTGACCAAGACGCCGGCGAAGGCCACGGCGACATAGGCGAGCGTGCCCGCCCCCGTGACCGCCATCAGGATTCCGAAGAGCTTGGCGATCTCCTCCACTGCCTAGTCCCTTGCAGCGGCGTCGGCCGCAGCGGACGACTTCGGTAACGCGCGGCCGCCCCCCTCCTGGGAGAGGAGGCGCTCGGCGAAGTCGACCCGCTCGTGCAGCTCCGATACCTGCGCCCGCAGGTCGTCCACATCCGCCACCTGGGCCCGCAGGGCATCGATCTCCGCGAGGAGGTGCTCGTCCTGCCCCCCGCCGCGGATCCTCGCCGCCACCGCTCGGCCGATCGGGCTGAACGAGACGGCGATCAGCGTGCCGCCCCCGAAGATGAGGATGATGGCGAGGATGTCTTCCATAAGTAGGCGCCCCTACGCCCCGGCGTTTCAATTTGTTTCATCGGCCGGCCCTTGGCCAGCCGGGCTCACGCCGGCCGCTTTCCTTTCAATTCCACCAGCCGCTCCTTCGCCAGTCGGCGCCCGGTCGGGGTGGCGGCCAGCCCACCGCCGGCGGTCTCCCGGTAGCGGACGTCCATCCGGCTGCCGATCTCGCCCATCACGTCGATGACCTCGTCCACGGGAATCGGGAACCGGACCCCGCTCAGCGCCATCTCGATCCCGGCGAGGGCCATCGCGGCACCAGTCGCGTTGCGGTAGACGCAGGGGACTTCGACCAGCCCGCCCAGCGGGTCACAGACCAGCCCCAATGTGCCCTGCATCGTGAGACCGATCGCGTGGCCCGCCTGTTCCGCGCTCCCGCCCATCACTTCGACCCCGGCCGCGGCAGCCATCGCGGCTGCGGCACCCGTCTCTGCCTGGCAGCCGCCCTCGGCTCCGGACAGCGA
>JBOHSQ010000242.1:0-3699 GCA_050733295.1 Gemmatimonadales bacterium | reverse complement strand
TCCTGGAGACCCTGGTGCGCCGGCCTCGGGCCGGGCTGGGGGTGGGGGACTGTCTCGTCCCCACTTGCACGAGGCGCAAACCTAGCGGGATTCCCCGGGGCCGGTCAACCGGAGGCCCTGGCGGGCGGGACCGTCGCGGCAATCGCGCGGGTGGACAGCCTAGCGCCCCCGCAGCCGCTCCCCGTTGGCGTACACATTCGCGGTGTGGCCGCGGAGCAGGGCCACCAGGGTCAGGCCCGACGCCTCGGCCAACCGGATGGCCAGGCCGGTGGGCCGTGAGACTGCCGCGAGGAGCGGCACTCCCACGGCGACCGCCTTCTGCACCAGTTCGTAGCTGGCCCGGCTGGTCATGACCAGGAAGCCACTGGCGGGCACCTTCCCTGCCCTCATCAGGGCCCCGATCACCTTGTCCAGCGCATTGTGCCGCCCCACGTCCTCCCGGACCACCTCGAGCTCACCCTCGGCTGTCGCCCATGCGGCAGCGTGGAGCGAGCCCGTCTCCCGATTCATCTCCTGGCGCGACGGCAGCTCGGCCTCGACCCGCCACAGGGCCTCGACCGGGAACGTCGGCTCGGGACTCACCGGCCTGAGTTCGCGCACCGCATCCTGGATGACCTCGACGCCGCAGAGCCCGCACGAGGTCCGCCCGATAAGCGCCCGGCGCCGGGACGCGAGCCGCCCGGCCGCGGCATCGGGGATCTCGAGCTGTACCTCGATCCCCTGGGCATGGGCTTGCACTTCCACCCGGCCGAGTTCGGCCGCGCTCTCCACGATGCCCTCGGTCACGGTGAACCCGACCCCGAAGTCCTCCAGGTCCGCCGGGGTAGCCATCATCACCGCGTGGGGTACCCGGTTGTAGATCAGCGAGACCGGGACTTCCTCGGCCACGTCGGCGTCACCCGGCTGGCGCGCCCCGCCCTCGAGACGGGTCAGCGCACGGCGACGGACCGGCCGGGCGTAGCCCAGCCCCAGGAGGGGATGATCGGGGCGAAGCGCGGGGGGGAGGCCGCCGCCGTCAGTCGTCGGCATTCTCGGCCGTCCGGCGCTCGACGAAGCGCCACCCGAACCGTCCCTTGATGCAGAGGTTCCCGCGGGAGATGGAGTGGTCGAGCGGAGAGGTGACCCGGACGATCTGGTTCTCCTGCACCCGAAGCTCGAGGGTGCAGCCGACCCCGCAGTAGGGGCAGATGGTCTCGGTGACGGACTGGCGGGATTCATCCCACTCGCCCGCCTCGCGCCGGTCCCATTCTGTCTTGAACATCAGGGCACCAGTGGGGCAGACAGCGATGCAGTTGCCGCAGTAGACGCAGGCGGAGTCGGGGAGCGGGACCGCCATCTCCGTGGAGATCCTGGCGTCGAACCCGCGGCCCGCCACGGCGATCGCGAAGGTGTTCTGGTAGTCGACGCCGCACGCCTCCACGCACTTGTAGCAGAGGATGCACTTCCCGTAGTCGCGTACGTACAGGTCGTTGTCCACCTTGACGGGCTGGCGAACGGTGGCGGCGAACCGGGGATCGGGCGGGGCGTGGTGCCCCGGGACCAGGCCGTCGCGCTCCCCGGCCGGGGCGGAAGGCGCAGGGGGTCCGTAGCGCCCGGGCTGGCAGCCGTACTCCTCGAGCCAGGCGTCGACGCCCGGAGCGGTGGAGAGGTCCACCGTCGAGGCGAGAAATTCGAGCACCATCCTGCGGCTGTGGCGCACGCGCTCGGTGTCGGTCCTCACTTCCATCCCCTGCGTCGCTACGCGGGAGCAGGCGGGAACCAGCACCCGCGACCCAGCCAGCTCCACGACGCAGGCGCGGCAGGCGTTCACCGGATGCAGCGTCTCCAGGTAGCAGAGCGTGGGGATGTCGCGCTCCAGCTTCCGGCAGGCGTCGAGGATCGTCGCCCCATCGCCGACCGCGACCGCCGTCCCGTCGATCGTCAGCTCGACCATAGCCCCAGCCGGTTGATGGCGGATTCCACGGCGCTCGCCGCCGTCTGCCCAAGACCACAGATCGAGGCGTCCTTCATGGCGGCCCCGATCTCGCCGATGAGGGCGAGCTCGGACTCGACCGCCCCGTGCGTGCGCCGTGAAGCGAGCCGGTGCAAGGCCTCCTCCTGCCGGACGGTGCCCACCCGGCAGGGCACGCACTGACCGCAGGATTCGTCGCGGAAGAACTTCGCGATGCGGAGGATCGCGTCCATCAGGTCGTCCCGGTCGTCGAACGCGAGCACCACTCCCGACCCCAGGGTGACTCCGGCGGCGCGCGCGCCCTCGAAGGTGAGGACGATGCCGCGCTCGCCGCCCCGCACGAACATTCCCGCGGCCCCGCCAAGCAGCACGGCCCGTAAGCGGTCGAGCTCCGCCCCTGCAAGGTCGAGCAGGTCGCCGAGGGTGGCCCCGAAGGCCACCTCGTAGACCCCGGGCCGGGCCACGGCGCCGGCGAGGCAGAAGAGCTTCGTTCCGGTGGATTCCGCGGTGCCGATCGCGGCGAAGGCGGCTCCGCCCTCGAGCACGATCCCGGGGACGTTCGCCAGGGTTTCGACGTTGTTGACGACGGTCGGCTTCCCGAACAACCCGGCCTCGACCGGAAACGGTGGCTTGTTCCGAGGCTCGCCGCGATAGCCCTCGATCGAATTGAAGAGGGCCGTCTCCTCGCCGCAGATGTAGGCCCCGGCGCCCTGCCGCATCTCAACGTCGAAGCGAAACCCGGCGCCGGCCACATCGGCGCCCAGCCATCCTGCCTGTCGCGAGGCGGCGATGGCGCGCTCCATCCGTTCCTGGGCCAGCGGGTACTCACCACGAAGATAGAGGTAGCCCTGCTCGGCGCCGACGGCGAACCCCGCGATGGCCATGGCCTCAATGATGGCAAACGGGTCGCCCTCGAGCAGGACCCGGTCCTTGAACGTGCCCGGCTCCGACTCGTCGGCGTTGCAGACGACATAGCGGGTCCGCTCGCGCTGCCCGGCGACCGCGGCCCACTTGCGGCCAGTGGGGAAGGCCGCGCCTCCCCGCCCCATCAGGCGGGACTCGCTGAGCTCGTGAATCACCGCTCCCGGACCCATCTCGACGGCGCGCCGCAGGGCGCGGAACCCGCCAGTCCGCTCGTAGGCTGCCAGATCGGTGGGATCGACCGTTCCGACCCGCCGGAGGAGGCGCAACGATGGATGGCCCTCCTGCGGAAGCCGGGGGCGCGGGCGAGGCGAGAGGGCGCCGGAGCGCACCGCCGTCACCGCCTCCTCGGGAGAGACGGCACCGGCCAGGACCGCCGCCGGCTCGGCGCCCGCCACGGTGAGCAGCGCGGCGGGGGCCTGGTCGCAGAGGCCGAGGCAGGGACTCGGCAGCCAGGCCGCGTCGCCCAGGACCACAGCGTCATTCGAGGGAACGTGGTGCGCCGGGCCGACCTCGCGCTCGAGCGCGTCCAGAATGGCGCGGGCCCCGTGATTCCGGCACGCGATATCATCGCAGACATGGAGCAGACGCGGGGGCCGGGGAGTCGTGGCGAACAACCCGTAGAAGGTGGCGACTCCCCAGGCGTCGGCCGGCGGAATGGTGAGCCTCGCGCAGGCGTACATCAGCCCGCCCTCGCTGATCCAGCCCGCGGCTGACTGCAGTGCGTGCAGCGCCGGCAGGAGCTCGTGGCGCCGGGCCCGGGCGGCGTGCCCCCCGAACGCCACGTGGCCGTCGCGCGCCGCGACGCGCTCGCCCCCCTCCCACCC
>JBOHSQ010000241.1:0-3513 GCA_050733295.1 Gemmatimonadales bacterium | reverse complement strand
TCCCGGCGCCGGGCGCACCCGTTGTGCTCCGCGGTCCCACACCGCCGAGCCGGAGAGCGACTGGGTGAGGTAGGAACCCGATGCCCCGGCCCCTGCGCTGGTGTTGGAGCGGGCCCAGGGCATCGTGGCGGTGAGCTGGAACGTGTACGCCGTCCCGGCGCCGGTGAACCAGCGGACGCCGGACTCGGCCGTGGCCCCCCAGCGACCAAGCGGCAGGGCAAGCGTGAGCGCGGCCTGGTGGGGTGTCACCCCATCCTCGAGCTCGAGCCGCCCGCGGGCCCACATCCGGCCCAGGGTGCCCGACAGCTTCGGGCGCGGGAGTGCGAATACGTCCGCACCGAGGAAGCCCTCGGTACCCGTCGGCCCTCCGGTCTGCATCCGCGCATAGGGCACGAGCCGCATCCCGCGCAGGTAGGTCGACGCACCGACGCGCGCACCAGTGCGGCTTCCCGAGGTGGTCACCGACCGGTCCACCGCGGCGTCGAAGTAGGCTCTCCTGGCGAGGCCGAAGGGCCGTACCAGGCCACGCAGGATCCATTGCTCGCGCAGCCCGCCGGACGGGGCGACGGGCGATCCGCCCTCCTCGAACCACCCGGCTTCGACTGCCAACTGTGCGCGGAGCGAGGGCTCGATGCGAAGCCCGGCCCGGGTGAATGCATGCCCGAGATGCTCCAGCTCGACCCCGATCGCATTGACCGGCGTAGCCGATGCGGAGAGGTAGGGCTGCACCACCTGGGTCACCGAGTCGCCCCAAGCGCCCTCCAGGCCGGCGCCGACCGTCACCCGGCGCGAGACGCCATAGCGAAGGTCGAGGTTGGCCGTGGCGTCACACGCGAGCCGCCGGCACTCGCCGGCGGCAATCCCGTATTCGAAGTCGCGGTCGTGCAGCTGGTCGGTGGCCACGCGCACGGTGCGGTCGAAGGGATGGATCTCGCCATCGGGGCCGTAGGCGATGAACTCCACCGGGTTCTCGCCGTACTGGACCGGCACCTCGAAGGCATAGCGACCGTAGGCGTCCACCGAGTCGTAGGCGACGAGCTGGCCCTGACGCCACGCCTCCACCAGCCAGCCGGGCCCGAGGTGGCCGGCGAACGGGAGCGTCCCGAGGCGCGACGGCCGCACCCAGGGGGAGTTGGACACCGCGATCCCGCGCACCGTGCGCGGCCGAGGGCCGGTGGAGGGGACGTCGCCCAGGCGGAGTTGGCGGAGCCAGTCCTGCTCCCGCCACACCCGGGTCCAGCTCGCGTCCGCCTCGACGAAGCGGCCCGTGGACGTGGGTTCGCTGCGGAGGATGAGCTCGAGCGCGCTCCGGCCCAGGCCGGCACCGAGGCCGAGACTTCCGCTCGCGCCGGCAGGATCCGCCGTCGGCAGGAACATCGCCCAGTCGGCGAGCAGCCCTGCGACGCTCCAGTCCTCGTCCTCGAGCTCGGTGTACTCCGGCGCGGCCCGGGGGCCCTGGAGCGCGAGCCGAGCCGCCTGGCGCCGCATGCGCTGGGCCACGGGCAGCGACGCAGGATCCGAAACCACGACGAGCAGCTCGCTCCAGTCCACCTGGAACCCGATACCGAACGCCTCCCCGAGCACCGCGGTGGACGCGAAGAGCTCGTTCCCGGTCGCGAGGAGATCGCCCTCGGGCACGACCACCCGGCGCTCGCCGAGATCGATCGCGCGCTCCCCGGCCACGAAGCGCACGGTGCGCGGGCCGGGATGCACCACCGCCTCGATCATCCCCTCGTGGGCGCGCCAGCGGATCTCGGCGAGCGAGAGGAAGGCGCCAAGGGGAACCAGTGCCACGTCGCCCGCGCGCCAGGCCTCGACGGTGCGGCTGGTGAGCCGGCCGATGCGCAGCTCGACGAGGGACGGCTCGGGAGCCTGCTGCGCCGGGACGGGCGCCGCGATGAGAAGGGCCGCCACCGCCGCGACGGTGGCGATGGCGCGGCGCGCGCACACGCTCGATCGGGTGGGAAGCGCGCGCATGACGGTCAGTTGGTGTAGGCGACCAGCGCGACGACCGTGGCGGTGTACAGGCCGCCCGCCTGGGTCGGCGCGGGGGACACGGTCCCGCCGAGCCAGATGTACATCACGGGTTCGACGGGCGGCCCGAGGCGCCCAGTGGCGCCGAGCGCCGGCGTGAAGGCGGTCGCGCCGGCCGGGTCGTCGGTCCGGCGGCGCCAGCGCGCCGAACCGGCGGGGAAACTCAGCGGCAGGGCGGTGGCGGGGAGGGTGACGTGGCTGAGCGTCGCCGGCAGGTTGAAGGAGATCAGCACGTCGGCGTTCTTCTCGCCGGTCACCACCCACTTGCCCGCGGCAGGGCTGGTGGGAAGGACGGTCCTGGGCACCCCGAGCAGGGCGAACCCGAAGTCGAGTCCGCGGCTGCCCTGGATGGCAAGCGGCGTCCCCAGCATGAAGGCATTCGCCTGGATCTGCATCGTGGCCGACTGGGCGGCGGCGGGAGCCACGCCCAGCGCGCCGATCAGGGCGAGCACCGCAAGCCGGCCCATCACGGGAGCCGGACCTCGATCTGGCCCCGGACAGGTTGTGCGCGGAGGAGCTGGTCGTCGGTGATGTCCTCGCGCTCGGTGACGGCCTCGACCATGAGCCGGTAGCGTCCGGGCGCGAGGCCGGACAGCGGCACTGCGAGCGCGGGCTCCAGGGTGTGGTAGACCGCGAGCGCCGACTCGGTCGCTCGGGGCTGGCCAGCGTCGCCGTCGAGCCCGGTGAGCGTCACCCTCACCGTGCCCAGCCAGGCGGCGTTGCCCCCGCGCACAAGGCGCAGGCGCACCCTCAGGGAGTCGCCGACGGGCTCGGCCCGGAGCTGGTCGAGCGACACCGACGTCGCGACCGGACCCTTGCGATAGTTGAACGAGATGACGGTCCGGACCTCGAGCGAGAGGCCGACCTGGATCCGGGCGGTGTCGGTCACGCCGGTGACTGGCACCTGACCGCCTCGAGCCGCCACGACGATGCGGCTCCAGTACTCCCCGTCCGGAAGCCCGGCGGGGGGCCGCGCCAGGACGCGGACGGTCTGGCGCTGGAGTGGTGCGATGGTGACGCGCCGCGGAAAGGCCTCGAGCCAGGCCGAAGCGCTCGGCTCATCGGCGGCCGGGGCCGCGTCGGTGTGAAGGTAGAGCCGGCCCGTGCTGTCCGACGCCGGATAGCCGAAGAGGGTCCCGACCTCGACCTCGACCGGCTCGGTGCCGGGGTTGTAGAGAGTCAGGGTGCCGCTCCGCGCCGAGTGGTCGACGATCAGCGCGTGCGGCGCCACGAGGACGCCCTGGGCGAGCGCACGCGCAGGGGTGGCCGCGGCAAGCGCGGACAAGGCGACCGAGGCGAGCAGCGAGTGCGAGCGCATCAGGATCCCAGGTAGCTCACCACGAAGGTGATGGTGCCGGTGTAGCTGCCAGCAGCCTGGCCGTTCACCGGAAGGGCCCGGCCGCCGAGAAACACCGAGGCCTTCCCGTTGCCGGGAAGGGTGAACGTCGCTGGCGCGCGCGGGTCGAACGCGGCCTGGGC
>JBOHSQ010000240.1:0-9341 GCA_050733295.1 Gemmatimonadales bacterium | reverse complement strand
GAAGCCACCTGCGGTCAGTACCGAATCCAGCCAGGGCTCGAACCGGGCATCATCCGCCTCCCAAGCCGGCCGAAACTCGCGGAACTCCGGACTCATGGTGAGGAAGGGGAGCAGCCGTCCAGGCCAGTGTCGGACTGCGGCAAGCAGGGCACTGTTGTCGGTATTGCGACCCGCCATCACGATGGCCCGATCCACCCCAGTCTCATTCATCAGCTGAATCCACACCCCGGGGTCGTTGAGGTGGACGTGGGCATCCGAGAAGGCGTGGGGAGGCGACTGCTGGGCGGGGGCAGGGTGGGTCAGAAGCCCGAACGTCAGGAGCAGTGCGAGAAAACACCGGGCGCGGACAGGCGGGAGTGGCATGGTGACCGGGAAGACGCGCGGCAGCCGTGGATGGTTGCAGGGGTGGGGAACGACCCGAGATGCTTCCTGTGGGCCAACGGCTTGCGGGCAAGCCGCGGCGCGACTCACGGTGACAAGCGCACCTGTCGAACCGACCGTATGAGTGCGGCAAGGCTGGTAGCGAACAAGACGCCTTTGGCGAAGAGCACGTCATTGTTCCGCGGCGCTAGGTCGACGCCACGAAGGGTCACCTCGACCTGATCGACCATGCTGATGGTCATCATGCTCGTCACCCACGCCCAGGCGATGAGCATGAGCGCAGCCTGGGATGGCCAGCGCCGAGCCGCCGCCCACGCAGCCAGGAGGAGCAACCCGCCGGCGAGGTAGTCCTCGAACATGGTGGTGAACTCGACCCGCCAGTGGCCGAAGCCACGTCGGTAGGTTTCGAGCACCGGCAGGAGGATACCGAGCGCCAGCGCCGCTTTCGATTCAAATCGCACGGATTGTCGTGGTGTGGGCCTAACGTCGTGTGTTTCAGCCGCGAAGACGCGGCGCCATCCTACTGCTTTCCCCCTTCACCCCGTAGTCCAACAGTACAATTCCGGTCTCATAGATGCGGTGGCCGGTCAGGGTGAGCTTCGCATGACGGGCTGGATGCGGAAGGAGGGGCAGGCCATCGCCGAGCAGCACGGGGATGACGGCGACCTCCACGGTGTCCACCAGGCCCGCATCCAGGAAACTCCGAAAGAGCTCGCCTCCGCCAAACAACCAAATGTCCTTGACCGCTTGCGCTCGAGTGGGATCCACCGTCGCTGGTGACACGTCCGGGATGATCGTGAAGTGCGGATGATCCTCCCGCCGAAGGGTCCGAGAGAATACGAAGGTCTTGCCACCTGAAGCCGAAGAACCTCCGCCGGTCCCCGCCACCTCAAAAGTCCGGCGTCCCATGATGAAGGTATCGAACTGGGCGAACACCGCCTCGAAGTCGATGTCGGGGTCCATGATGATCCAATCGGCTCCTTAGACGCCGGCTTGGCGCGCACCTCACCGCGGCGTGATCGGCTCCGCTCGCTCGCGCGTGGAAGCGCTGTCGCCGGAGCCGCTCGGGAGCTCGCGCGGGTGAGCCTCAGGCAGGTTGAGCTGCCGGGCCAGTTCACCCTGACCCTCAACCAGCCGGTCCAACTGACTCGCCAGGTAATCGAACCCCTGCTCCAGCCGGTCCAGGCGCTCGTCCGTGATGGAGGGCCTGGCGTGTTCAGCCTCCAGCACCTGGAGCCGCCGCCGCGTACGCCACCAGGCGATCCCAAAGCCCACGGTGCCGATGAGGAAGACCTTGGCTGCGCCAACCAGCAGTCCCAACGCGAAGCCGCTCAATGCGGGATCCATCCCCACCTCCTGGTAGTACGCCGCCGACGCGGTCCCCTATCAGCAACGGGCTCTCAGCGCCGAGGCTGGAACAGCTCCACCGGATTGCCCGACGGGTCGTCAAGAACGACTTGCGCACCGCCTGGCCCGGTCACGATATCATCGGTGCGGAAGGAAACCCCGGCCGCACGCAGCCGCGCAACTTCCGCCGCGAGATCGGTAACCTCCAGGTGCACCCGGTTCCATCCGCCCGGTACCTGGTGCCTACCGTCCGGCAACGGACGCTTCCCGGAGCTGCCGTCACCGCTGAGCAAGAGGCGCACGCCGTCCCGTACGACTGAGGCAAAGGCCGGCGAGGCATCCCGCTCCACCGTAAAGTCGAGGAGCGTCGTACAGAAACGCACCGCAGCCGGAACGTCGTCGATCATGTAGCGAATGCTGACTTCGGACATCACTGACACCTCCTACAAATACTGGCAGCCGAATCTGTCCCTTCCCGTCCGGCTCAGACACCGAATTGCCGCAAATGGTGGTCGAAGTGTCGATAACAGAAGACTCCCCATTGCCGCCGGCTCAATCGACCCCAATTCGGATGTTCGGGCCACTGCCGGCCCATGGGCGCGCTCACGAAGTCATCCACCAGCTTCGCCAACGTCGCAAGGTCATCCGACCAGTCGCCGGGCTCGGTGCGGAAGGCTTCCGGCGGGCCCTGCACCGTGGCCTTCGGCCATGGCAGGATGTAGAGGGCGAGGTACCACAATGGCGGGAACCGCGGCACGCCGGGGAGGGATCCGCTCGGCGTGTCGTTGAAGGGCATGCGCATCTGATCACAGAGGTGGACGAGCATTCTGGATGCAGTCATCGTCCCCCAGAGCGGGAGCCGTCCTGGATGGAGACGCGCCAGCCGATCGAACAGCTCCCTGCGGTGTAACGGATTGTCGATGGTCCGAAGGAAGTACGACATCGTCCCCTCCTCGGTCCGCGCCCCCGTCGAGCCGTGCCGGCCGCAGTCCGACGGAATGTATCGCCCGGGCACGGCCGCCGCCTTCGGACTCTCTTGACGGTCGCAGTACCCGGTCGTACACTAGCGGCGGCTGGACGGCCCCATGCAGTGCTCCTCGCAGTGCCCCTCGCTCTTCCTCGCCGCGGGTATCGCGCTCACGACGGTCGCCTGCGGGTCGGATTCCTCCGGCCCGGAGACCGTGCCGCTCGAGTGCGAGGTGCAGGACTACCCGTGCTCCCTGTCCGACGTTCCCATCGCGATCCTGGAGCGGGCCGACGCGCTGGGGGACGAGGCGCTCACGATGCTCGAAGCCGGCAGCACGGTCGGCGACGCCGCGGCATGGCTCGAAGGCCAGGGCGACATGGCCGAGGTGGAATGGGACGACGGGGCGATCTGGTACCGGCTCGAGGGCGGTGTCGGGTTCTGGCTCCTCTGGGAGGACGCGTTCGGCGTGGGCGCCGGGGCAGGGGGGCACCGGCGCGGCACGGCGGCGCCGCCCGAGTTCCACATCGTGGGACCGGACACGGAGGAGAAGAAGGCGCTGGTGCTGTCGCCGTTCCACTGGGAGCTCGAAGACGAGGACGAGGGCCCGGTGGTCGAGGCCATCCTGGCGGGGGTACGGGGTTACGAGGGCCGGGTGACGTTCCAGTCCAACGCGGAGAGGACCTCGACCGACGTGAGCCTGGGCAGCTACCTGTCGTGGGGCGCGTACCAGGTGATCCACGTGAGCACGCACGGGACGCGGGTCTGCGACGACGCGGGGTGCCGGGCGATGTTCGCTGCCGGCCTGCTGGAGACCGGGCTTCCTCCGGGGCCCGAAACCAAGGCGGAGAAGCTCAAGGCGCTCAAGACCCACGGGGTGACCTACGCCAAGAGCCGGCACGGGGACGAGTACATGGTGCTTGGGGCGGACTTCTTCCGGCAGCGCTACCCGCAAGGACTCAAGGACGCACTGGTCTTCATCAACACCTGCAAGTCGTTCGGCCCCCAGGCGACCGACCTGGCGGATGCGATCCGGGGCAGCAGCAGCATGGTGCTGGGCTGGACCGAGGGGGTCCTGCACCCCGACGCCGTCGCCGCCGCCGCCGCGCTGTACGAGGCGCTGGCGAAGGGCTATCCGGCCACCGTCGCGCTCCAGGAGATCGGCGACCTCGCGGCCGGCGATCCGGTGGACGTGGGGAGCGGCATCCCGGAACTCCAGGTGACGGGGCGCGGCGCGGGCGGGGACCTGAGGATCCGCGACGTCGTGGAGCTGCTCGAGCCCGAGTCCGGCGCGCCCCTCTCGGCCGCGAGCCGGGTCGCGATCCTCGGCACCCAGGGCGATGGCGAGCCGGACGCCGTGGCCTTCCTGGTTCGCGTGGATGGGGTGAAACAGCAGTTCGCCGAGGAGATGACGGTGCGTGTCGCGGTGGACGGCGAGGAGGGCGATCCCGTGGATCTCGCGGACGGGGAGAAGGACGACCAGGACCGCTGGCTGGTGCGCGGCGTGGTGCCGCTGGGCCACGACGTCGAGGAAGAGACGCCCGCCACCTTCCGCGCGACGGTGAGCCTGCACAGCGGCGGGGAGAGCATGCAGGAGGTGGGGGCGACCCTCGCCGGCGAGGAGCCCATCATGGGCCGGGTCTGGCAGATGCAGGCGGTGCAGACCTTCGGCTGGGTGCCCGGCATCCCTCACACCCCCTGGTCCGCCACCACCCTGCTGACGCTGGAGTTCGCCCCGGGCCAGCCGGCGGGGGAGCCCAATCCGCGGTACCGCATTACCGGCGGCACCGTCACCTTCGACTACAACCACAGCTATTACGACTGTACCTACAGCGCGCCGGTCCTCACCTTCGACGTCACCGCGGAGGTGGCGGGGGAATCCCGGCTGCTCTTCGACACCACGCAGAACCCGGTGCTGTACTACGGGGTCCTGGCGACCCAGGGCCCCGAGTTCGAGGTGGTGGAGGGGTGCGGCGGCGGCGACCCCAGCACCCGGACCCATCGCGCGGTCAACTCCTGGCTGGTGCTCGATCCGGACGAGGCCCGGACCGTCTCGACGGACCGCCGGACCATCACCGGCACCTATCGCGTCACCGGGGCGGGGGGCGACTTCGTGGTCGAGTCGATCTACACCATCACGCGGGTCGAGTGATCCGGCCACTCCAGCTTCGGTCTCAGCGGCAGCTTTCAGGCTCTGGATGGGGGCTACGCGGAGGCCTGCCCCTGAGGAACACTGCCATCCGCAGCCAGCATGCCGAGCTTCCTATCAATGAGATGAAGCCCCGGTGCGGGTGGCGGTCATGATGCGCGGCATCAAGTCATTCGGGCAGGAGCTGCCGGGGCGAGAGGAACGCTTGGATGACACGCCACGGCTGCTCGCAGTCGTTGTGGCCGCAGGGCAGCTCGAAGAACTCGGCGCCGGGCACCGCGGCTGCGAGCGCACGGCCCTCGGCGATGGGCACGAGGCGGTCGGCGGCGCCGTGGAGGACGAGCAGGGGGCCGCGGTAGTTCCGGAGCGCGGCGAGGTTGTCGAACGGGTCGCGGACCATCCAGCCGGGGAGGAGGTACCGCGCCGCGAGCGGACGCACGCTGGTGAACGCGGACTCGAGGATCAGGGCCGCAAGGGGACGCTCGGAGGCGAGGATCGCCGCCGCGCCGCCGCCGAGCGAGCGACCCCAGGCGACGATGCGCTCGCGGTCGAAGCGCGGGTCGCTGGCGGCCCAGTCATACGCGGCGAGCGTCGCCGCGCGGATCGATCGCTCCGAGGGGCTGCCCGGTGCGTTGCCATATCCAGGGTACTCGAGCAGGAGCACCGCCGTGCCCCGGGATCGCACCGGGCCGAACTCGCCCACCCACAAGTCCGCGACCTCGCCGTTGCCATGCGCGAAGATGGCCAGTGGATGCGGCCCCTCGAAGCGAGCCTCGGGGAGGAGAAGGATGGCCTTGAAGCCGTCGCGACGGACCGGCTCAACGAAGCCGGCGGAGGAGGCAGCGCCGGCGTCGCTCGAGAAGCTGCGCGCGAAGGGCGCGGGGAAGAGCACCGGGCGCTGGAGGAACCAGGCGGCCACGAGGTAGAGGCCGGCCAGCGCGAAGGCGATTACGGCGACGGTGAGCAGCTTCGCAGTTATCCTATTCGACCTTTCTCAGGGTGACGTCCATTGAGGGGACCACCGTGGGATGATATCACTGGATTGGTACGCCATCGCGCCTGAGGTAGAGCTGCAGACGCTCCCGCAGGAGGGTGATGAACCACTCACCGCCCTGGTGCACCAACTGCTCCTCATGGCGTACGCCGTTCTCCCGCTGGTGCGGCTGTCCCTGGTCGTCCGACAGTATCCGATCGGCGTAGTGCACCACCGTCGCGTTGATCGTGTCTCCACTCACCATGAACGACTCCACTACCGTGGCCACCCTGGTGACCGCACGCGTGTGACCCATGTCGCGAGCGATTGCCGAAACGATCCCCGGTCGCGTGAAGCGCTGACCATCCCGCAATTCCACGACCTACCGGGGTGACAAGGTTGCCAGGAAGCCCGGCAGATCGCGACGTGCGATGGCGGAGTCCTGGCTGGCATACCATTGCTGGAGCAGGCGGCGCACGCCGTCGGTGTCCGATCCACCCGCGGCGGCTGCCGGCCGGTGGCGCACGACCGGCGCCAAGGAGGCGTAATCGACGTGCGGCTGTGCCGCGGCCGTAGCCGGGGCCGCCAGGAGCACGGCAGATCCCAGGAGCCAGACGGCATAGGCGCCTGTCAGGCGACACGCGCTCACGACCGGCCCCGCCAACCGCGCGCTATTCCGACACCCAGGAGCAAGCCGACGCCCGCGAGCCCGCAGAGCAGCACGGGCATCACGGGAGTGTGAAGGTTGGTCACCGCGATCGGGGCAGCCACCGCGAATCCGAAGATTCCGCCGACCAACGCCCCGCGGCGATCCTCAGTCGCGAGCCATCGCAGCCTGGTTGCGGCAGCAACGGCGGCGCCGACTCCGAGGATGCCTCCGACAATCGCTCCGGCGAGAAGCCCGGGCTTACCCGCTGCGTTGCCAAGGATCGAACCGATGACTGCACCGAGGCCAGCCAACGCCCAGGCAGCCGCAAGCACGAGGATGGCTTTCAAGCGACCTGCCTTGCTACGGGAAGTCGTGTGTCGCCTGCCGCCGCTTCACGACCACGGCCAGCAGTCACCAACCGCCGTCAGGCCGCGCTCCTCCTCGCGACGCCGACGCCGAGGACAAAAAACACAACAGCGAGCGCCAGAAACGTGGCATTGAGACGGCCGCCGCGAACTACCGGCAGCAGGGCGACCACGAGAAACAATCCAGCGGCGAGCATGAACAACCAGACAGCGATCCTGGACGGCGCCATGATCTCTCCTCGGTGGTATCGTGCGCCCAACGTCATGCGTCAACGGGTGTCAGGCAGCCTATGGTTGTGCGGCTTCGGCTGCGACACGCTCTGCGAGCTGCTCGCCGGCCCGAGTAACGTACCGCCTGCAGGCCTCCGGGGCGACCAGCGCGGCCGGGCGGCCGTGGTCACGCGCCGCCCGGCGTTCCCACAGCTGCGAGGCACCGGGGTGCGGGGTGATCAACACGTCGCAGGGCAGCTGCTCCAGCACGGCGTGCCCCCGCTCGAAGTCCGTGAGGGCCGGGGGATAGGTGCGGCTTCGGGTAAAGGCGAAGCCGTCGGCGGACACAGGTGCCTGGCTGTCCGCGTACACCAGGTCGAGGCACTGGCCATCCTCACATTCCTGCCAGGACCAACTGGTACCCCCGGGCGTGTGTCGGGGTGTGAAGTGGGCCGTCAAGGCGAGCGAACCAACGCGCACGATCTCGCCATCGGCGAGCACAGTGACTTCAGACACGGGCGGGAAGGTGGCGAGAATGCCGTACCGGGGGTCGTCGGATCCTGACGCCCCACGTGCGAGCACGAGCGCGCTCCCGGGGCTCGCCGCGACGCGAGCACCGGATGCGCGCTGCAGGGCAGCGATGCCGCCGGCGTGATCGTAATGCGGGTGGGAGTTGAGGATGAGCTTGACATCCTCGATTCGAAAGCCGAGCGCCTGGATGTGCGCCACGATGCTCGGGGCCGACTCCGGAAGGGCGCCATCAATCAGCACGTGTCCCGCGCTCGACGTCACCGGCACGGCGCTCAAGCCGTGGGTGCCGACGTAATAGGGGTTGCCATAGAGCAGAAACGGTCGCTGGGGGCCGTTCCACTCGGCGCAGTTGGGGCATGCCTGAGGGCGCGAGTCGCCGCGCGCCCTGTCCGGGGTCTGTGCCACGCACGGCAGGGGCGGCGCCGCCAACATCACGGCGAGGGCGATAGGGGCGGATCTCAAGAGCATATTCGGGCGCTCGTGCGCGGGGATGCAAGTTGTGCTGCCGTCAAACGGATTGGCGGCATGCGGCACCTAACGTCAGCGCGGACGCCCGAAGAACAAGACATAGCCGTCGGCGTCCTCGAGCGCGAAACCTCGCAGGCCGTCATCGGTGTCGGCCAGTGGCTCGACAAACGGTACCGCGCGTGACGCAAACTCGGCCGCCAGCGCATCGGGATCGGGGACGTCCACGTATGCGTCCCAGCGGGCGATGCCCTCCTTGACGTCTCGGGTGGGGTTCGGCTGCGGCTCAACGCCAACGGCCTTCAGCAGAATCTGCGCACCACCCCTGCGAACGATGCCGAAGAAGATGTCGTCGGGGGCAGGGCCCTGAAAGGTGATCTCAAAGCCAAGCCGGTCCCGGTAGAACGCGAGCGCTTGCGGTACGTGCCTCACGATGAAGAAGGGTGAGATGGCGGCAATCTCTGCCTGCGTCATGACGGATGGTGCTCCTCGACGTTGGATCGCTGGGCAGACGCAGATCACTCAAGACCAGGGCTTCGTCGATGTCCATGGGGCCTCGAGGCTGCCAAAGTGCCCACGCCCGCTGCTGCGCGCTAGTCGGGCGGCCGACCCGCAGACGACAGCGGCTCAAGCCGGGTGCGTACCGCCTCAAGGACTTCTCGCGTGGATGGGAGCACTCCCAGAAAGGCGAGGGCTCCCCCATCCACTACCGTTTGCCCGTCGACCAGGATCTTGAACTCGCCGTAGCTGCCACGGACCATGTCGACGTCGGTCCGCAGCACCCGCCGCATGCGCGCCGCCACCCGGACGGCGTGAAGGCCGGAGATTCAATAGGCGCAGAAGCGAACCGATACCCGAGCCACGACGATCCACCTCCTCTCGGCCGCCTAACGCTCAGCATACCCCGCGGCGGGCTAACCGCTCCGGGACGGTGCCTCGACGCACATTGAAGCGACCCCTTCGGCGGTGCCCTCCTCGATTCCCATCAGGGCGGGTGCGAAGAATCCCCCGATTCCCATCGCCACGCAGGCAATGCCGGCCGCCAGGTACCAGGCGCCGACGCCCACGAGGTCGGCCACCGGGGCGGCCACGATCAGACCCAGCGGCGCAACCGCGGTCACGAGGCTCGCGACGAGCGAGAAGACGCGCCCCTGATAGTCCGGCGCGATGGTGGCCTGCAGGATGGCGCCCACCGGTCCGTTGACGAGCGGGACGATCAGCCCCACGCACGACATGGAGACGAGCGCCCACAGAAACGAGGACGCCGGAGTGAGTCCCACCGCGGTCACCGCCACGCCGAGCGCGGT
>JBOHSQ010000239.1:0-8945 GCA_050733295.1 Gemmatimonadales bacterium | reverse complement strand
TGGAGTTCGAGCTGGACGGGACTCCGCTGCCCGAGGACGCGAGTGCCCCGTACTCGCATGAGGTCGGCTCCCTGGCCGCGTACACCGCTGGACAGCACGTCGTGCGGGTCAGGGCGCGCGATCTGTCCGGAAGCCACTCGGCCTGGGCGCAGGCCACGGTGACCTTCGGCAGCGGCGCCGACCTTCCGCAGGGCTTCACCGTGTCCACGCTCCTGCCTGACCTCCCCTACAACATCACCGCATTCGGGTTCGCGCCCGATGGCCGAATCTTCCTCGCGATCCAGGATGGCTCGGTGCGGATCTACCAGAACGGGGCACTGCTGCCCACGCCGTTCGCCACCGTGAACGCCCAGCGCCAGGGCGAGCGAGGGCTCATCGGCCTCGCGCTGCATCCGGACTTCGCCAGCAATCATTGGGTCTACGTCCACTACACCACCGATCAGGGCGGTGCGCATGGCCGCATCAGCCGGCTGACGGCGAACGGCGACGTGGCCTCGGGCGAGACGGTCCTCGTGGACCTCCCCGCGCTCAGCTCCTCGCTGAATCACAATGGCGGGGGTCTCGCATTCGGGCCTGACGGGAAGCTGTACGTGGCAGTGGGCGACAATGGTCAGGCCTCCAACTCACAGAGCCTCTCGAGCGTGTTCGGGAAGGTGCTCCGGTTCAATGCCGACGGGAGCATCCCTGCCGACAACCCATTCTACTCCAGTACCAGCGGCATCAACCGCGCCACCTGGGCTCGCGGACTCCGGAATCCCTTCACCCTCGCCTTCGATCCAGGGGGCAACCGCTTCTTCGTCAACGATGTGGGTGCGGCGAATTGGGAGGAAATCAACCAGGGCGCGGTCGGTGCGAACTATGGCTGGCCCGGTTCGGAAGGGCCAGCGAACACGACCGGCACGACCGACCCGCGGTTCGCCTACCCGCACAGCGGGAGCTTCGTTGCGGGGCAGGCGATCGTCGGCGCTGCGTTCTACCGTCCGGCTACCGCCTCCTTCGGCGCCGAGTACGTCGGCGACTTCTTCTTCGCCGATTACGTGGAGGGCTGGGTTGCGCGGCTGGACCCGGCCCACGGGGACGCCGTCTCGCTGTTCGCCACCGGGCTGCGGTACATCACCGCCCTGGGCGTGGGGCGGGACGGATTCCTCTACCTCGGCGCGCGGGCGGCGAACGAACGGCGGGTGATGCTCCGCATCCGGCGCTGAGCTTCCGCGGTACCGCGCCCCGGCTCGCGCCACGCGGCCATCGCCCACCGGCGCCGGACCCCCAGCGTTCGGCGTGCACCTACCCGCAACCGATGCCCTCGCGGCCGCGCGCGCCGTGCTCGCGCGACATTTCGGGTTTACCGACTTCCGCCCATTGCAGCAGCGGGTCGTCGAGGCCGTGCTCTCGGGCCGGGACGTGCTCGCCGTGCTGCCGACCGGAGCGGGCAAGTCGGCTTGCTTCCAGGTGCCAGCCATGCTGCGCGAGGGCTTCATCCTGGTCCTCTCACCGCTGATCTCCCTCATGCAGGACCAGGTCGCCGCCGCCCGGGAGCGTGGGCTTCCCGCGGCTGCGCTGAACTCCGCGCTGTCTCCGGCGGGACAACGCGCGGTGCTCGACCAGTGCGCGGCGGGCCTGGTCCGCCTCCTGTACACCTCCCCCGAACGGCTGCCCCGGCTGGAACGCGAATTGGCGGAGCGTGCGGTCCGGCCGGTCGCGATCGCGGTGGACGAGGCCCATTGCATCAGTGAGTGGGGCCACGACTTCCGGCCTTCGTACCGGGCCCTCGGGCGCTTGCGAGCCGCACTCGGCAGTCCGCCGGTGCTGGCCCTCACGGGGAGCGCCACCCCGGAGGTCCGCCGCGACATCCGGCGGACGCTCCGCCTCCGTCCCGGCGCCGCGGAAGTGGTTGGGTCGTTCGACCGGCGCAACCTGGCATTCATCGTCCGGCTGGTGACCGGCGAATCGGGGCGCCTTTCCGCCCTGCTCGAGGAGCTCGGGCGCGCGGATCGAATCGCCATCGTGTACGCGCCGACGCGCCGCCTGACCGAGGCGCTCGCCCGCACCCTGGCCCGCCACGGCCGGCTCGCCGCGCCCTACCACGCCGGCCTTGCCCCGCCGGAGCGGAAGCGCACGCTCCAGCGCTTCCTCGACGACGACCTCGAGGTCGTCGTGGCGACCTGTGCGTTCGGAATGGGCATCGACAAGCCGACCGTGCGGCTGGTGGTGCATTGGCTGATGCCGCCCACCCCGGAGTCGTATTACCAGGAGGCGGGGCGCGCGGGCCGCGATGGCCGCCCGGCGCGCTGCGTCCTCCTC
Organism: Gemmatimonadales bacterium; assembly: GCA_050733295.1. Classification (GTDB taxonomy): domain Bacteria; phylum Gemmatimonadota; class Gemmatimonadetes; order Gemmatimonadales; family GWC2-71-9; genus JAICEH01. The sequence continues at coordinate 6,644 of JBOHSQ010000239.1, read as the reverse complement.
TACCGTGCGGGTGACGCCGCGCTCCACCGCCGCCAGCTCGACGTCACCTTCCCGAGTCGGGACCTCCTCGAGCGCGCGAGGCACGACCCCGGGCAGCTCGTGCGCCTGCCCGCCGCCGTCCAGGCCTCCCTCGCCCGGCTAGCGCGAGAGCTCGGGCCGGATCCGTCCGCAGCTGGCTGGCAAGCCGTGCGAGGGCGGCGTCGCCTGGCGGAACGGCGGATTGCGGCGATGGAGGCCTATGCTGGCGGCGCCACGTGTCGGCGGCGTGCTCTGGTCGGCTGGTTCGGCGAGCGCCTGCCCCGGTGTAGCGGATGCGACCGGTGCGGACCGTCTCCTTCGGTGCCTCCGGTTGGACCGGCGCCACTGGGGCGCGACGCGGCCCTGGTGGCGCACGCCCTCAGGTGCTGGCGCGACGGCGTCGCACATGCCGCGGGACTGCCCCGTGACGACGTGCTCGGCGACGCCGCCCTCTCCGGCATCGCCTGCACGCGACCGCAGGATCGACGCGCCCTCGGCCTGATACCGAATGTCGGTCCCCGGGCGCTGGCGCGATTCGCCGAGCCCATCCTTGCCCTCGTGGCGAGTTCGGAGCACTCTCCACCGACCCCTCGAACCGAGTGACCCCGTGCCGTCTCACCCCTGCGTTTCCGGACGCGGCGCGCTCAGGCCGATGCTGGCGCTGATCCTCGCACTTCCGGCGCTGGGCGGCCCCGCGCATGCCCAGGTCCGCGCGCGTGACCTCGGAGTCGCTCCCGGAGTTTTCCGCCCGGGGCCCGCGAATGCGATCACCGATGTCGCCGGGGTCCGCGTCGGGCACGCCACGATCCGGCGGGGGGACAGCGTCAACACCGGGGTCACGGCCGTCCTGCCGCACGAGGGCAATCCGTTCCTCGAGCGGGTGCCGGCGTCCATCCACGTCGGCAACGGTTTCGGCAAGCTGCTGGGGGTCACCCAGGTCCGCGAGCTCGGCGAGCTCGAGTCTCCCATCCTGCTCACCTGCACACTCTGCGTGTGGAAGGCGGCAGACGCCCTGGCCGACTGGATGCTCCGCCGGCCAGGGATGGAGGAGGTCCGCTCGATCAATGTCGTGGTCGGCGAAACCAACGACGGCGGGCTCAACGCCATCCGGAGCCGGCCGGTCGAGGCGTCGCACGTGCAGGAGGCGCTGGCGGCCGCGACGGGCGGGCCCGTGGCCGAGGGATCCGTCGGCGCGGGGACAGGAACCACGGCATTCGGCTGGAAGGCCGGCATCGGCACCAGTTCGCGCCTCCTGCCGGGAGGCCTCGGCGGATGGACCGTCGGCGTGCTGGTACAGAGCAACTTCGGCGGAATCCTGCAGGTGCTCGGTGCCCCCGTGGGGCGGGCGCTGGGGCGCTACGCGTTTCGCGAGCAGACCGCCCCCGGGCCGGGCGACGGTTCGATCATGATCGTGGTCGCCACCGATGCCCCGCTGGGCGACCGGAATCTCGAGCGCCTCGCCAGCCGCGCCATGCTGGGTGTCGGGCGGACCGGATCGTTCGCCTCCAACGGCTCCGGGGACTACGTGATCGCGTTCAGCACCCACCCGGCGCTGCGGCGCGCACCGGGCGCCGCGCCGGCGAGTCCAGTGGAGCTCGGGAACGAGGCCACCTCGGCCCTGTTCGAGGCGGTGGTGGAATCCACCGAGGAGGCCATCTACAACTCGCTCTTCATGGCCACTGCGGTCGAGGGCGCCCACGGGCGGGCCGAGCCGATCCCGCTCGACCGGGTGCGCGCGGTGCTTGCGGAATACAGGGTGGGACGGCGCTAGGGGTCCGGCATCGGGGCGAGCTCCACGCGGTAGACCCGGCCCGAAGCGAGCACCACGTACAGTTCGCCTCGGTCATCCTCACCGAAGCCGGTGACGTTGTCGTTCACGACGGGCAGGGACCATTCCTCCGGGGAGCTCGCCGAACTCCCGGACCGCCTCGTGGTGCGCACCACGCTCCGGCAGAAGTCCCCGTACACGTAAGTGCCGCGCAGTTCCGGCCAGTCGCTTCCGCGATAGACGTGGCCACCGGTGATGGAACAGCCCTCGCCGTGATCGTACTCCAGGATTGGCGCCGTGAGCCCCTGCGACGGGCAGCCGGTGGCAGGCAGGAAGCAGTGGGTCCCTTCGCGGTAGGGCCAGCCGAGGTTGGCACCCGCCAGGGTCGTGGGGATGAAATCGAGCTCCTCGATCGAATCCTCACCCACGTCGCCGATCCAGAGGTCGCCGGTCTCGCGGTCGAAGCTCCAGCGATACGGATTCCGGAGCCCCAGCAGCCAGATCTCGCCCAGCCAGTCGGGGCGCCCCACGAACGGATTGTCGGCCGGGATGGCGTAAGGAGTGGCACCGTCTACATCGAGCCGCAGCATCTTGCCCCGGAGGTTGGTGCTGTCCTGGGCGGGGCTGAACTCGGCGGTGCCACCGGTCTCGCCGTCGCCGATCCCGGCATAGAGATATCCGTCGGGCCCGAATCGGACGGTCCCCCCGTAGTGCACGGCGTAATCGTTGATATCGAGCGCGAGCAGGGTGTCTACCACATCGGTCTCGATCTGGTCGAAGCCGGCCGCGGCGCGCAGCTCGACCAGGCGCGCGTCCTCGTCTTCGTTGATGTAGTAGGCGAAGAGCCGGCGGTTCGCGGCGTATTGCGGGTGGAAGGCCAGTCCCAGCACACCGTACTCGACCCCCGGGGTGCCCGGGGGGCTGGTGAGGCCGGTGAGGTCGGCGAACGGAGTGGGGAGACGGACGCCGTTCTTCCGGAGCCAGATGGTGCCGTCGCGCTCGACAATCAGCAGCCGGGTGGGATCGTCCGGCGGCGCCACGGCGAACACCGGGAACTCCATCCCGCTGTCCACGGGGGCGAAGGCCAGTGCGAACGGCTCAGGGTCCGGCCCGCTCGAGTCGTCGGAGCAGGCGGCGGACGCCAGGCCGAACACCAGGGCGGTGCGGATACCGAGGCGCATCGTTGAATTTCGCCGGGGCAAGCGCGTCCTGTAAATCATCGGGGCGACCGGCCGCCGCCGGCGGCCGGGCTATATTGCCCGGAATCCCCATCCCAGGCCCGTCATGGACCCGTCGCTCTACTTCACCGAACAGCACGCGCAGGTACGCGACATGGCGCGTGAGTTCGCCCGGGACTACGTGGCGCCGGTTGCCGCCGAGCTCGACCGCAGCTCGACCTTTCCCTGGGAGAACGTGAAGCGGATGGCCGAGCTGGGCCTGCTCGGCGTGCCGTGGGCCGAGGACCTGGGCGGCACGGGTCTCGACCAGCTGTCGTACTACATCGTGCTGCACGAGCTGGCCAAGGTGGACGCGAGCCACGCCCTGACGGTAAGCGCCCATACCAACCTCGGCACCTCGCCCATCATCGAGTTCGGCAGCGACGACCAGCGACGCCGCTACGCGCCACTCCTCGCCTCCGGACGGGTCCTCGGCGGCTTCGGGCTCACCGAGCCCGGGGCCGGCAGCGATGCCGGGGGCACCGCGACCACTGCCGTGCGGAAGCAGGACCATTGGGTCCTCAACGGGAGCAAGATCTTCATCACCCATGCCGGGGTGGGCGAGATCTTCTCGGTCACCGCACGGACCGAGCCCGGCACGAACCACCGGGGGATCACCAGCTTCATCGTCAGCAAGGACACGACCGACCTGGCCATGTGCCGCGCGCTCGGCGTGGGGCATGCCGAAGACCTGCCCAAGACGCCCGGCGTCAGGGCAGGGAAGAAGCAGGACAAGATGGGCTGGCGGGCCAGCGACACCCGGGAGCTGATTCTGGAGGATGCCGTGGTCCCGGCCGAGGACGTACTCGGCCGCGAGGGCGAGGGCTTTGTCAATTTCCTCAGGACCCTGGACGGGGGGCGGATCGGGATAGCCGCCGTCTCCCTCGGGATCGCCGAAGGGGCCTACGAGGAGGCGCTCCGCTATGCGGGCACCCGCAAGCAGTTCGGGCAGTACATCGGCAGCTTCCAGGGGGTGAGCTTTCAGCTCGCCGACATGGCCCTCGAGATCGAGGCCGGGACCCACCTGCTGTACCATGCGGCCTGGCTCAAGCAGAACGGCCGGGCGTTCAAGAAGGAAGCGGCCATGGCCAAGCTCTTCTGCTCCGAGCTGGCGATGCGGGTCACGACGAAGGCAGTCCAGGTGCTGGGGGGCTATGGCTATACCACCGAGTACCCGGTGGAGCGGATGATGCGCGACGCCAAGGTGTGCGAGATCGGGGAGGGCACCAGCGAAATCCAGCGGATCGTCATTGCCCGCCAGATTCTCTGTGACATCGCGAAGTAGGCGAGGGCTGTTGCACTAAATGACTGCCGTTATTACTATTACCCAATGATTCCGGCGCATAGTCGCCTGGTGTACCGGCTTGCCCCCGACTCCGACCGGCCGGGGGCGCCGTCTGAATTGGTAGCGGGCGCGACCCTTGGGCGCGCCCGTCAGTCTATCCGGGCCATCTCGACCGAGACGATGGTCTTCCCGCCCACGGTCGGGGCGGGGCTCCCACTACATGGTGCCGAGCCATTCGTCCGCCGGAGGAAATCCCCCGGGGCGGGTTCGGCCGAGGACCACACATTTGAAGCGCGTCATCCTCATCAATGGCGGCCAGCGGGAGACCCGCGTCGCCATCCTGGAAGACGACACCCTCGTCGAGCTCCTTTACGACCGTCCTGACCAGCGCAGGACGGTAGGCGACATCTACCTCGGCCGCGTTGACGCGGTCCTGCCGGGACTGCAGGCCGCCTTCGTCGATATCGGCCTGGAGAAGAGCGCCTTCCTGCACGCCTCCGACCTGCTCGAGCCCGACGAGGACGAGGACGAGCCGGAGGAGGTGCCGGACGAGGAGGAGGAGACGGCGGAACCCGTAGCGCCCACCGGCGCCAAGCCGAGCAACGGGGAAAACGGTTTCTCCGGTGGCCGTCGGCGCGGTGGCCGGCGGCCGGTGCCCGACATCGCCGAGCAGCTGAAGAAGGGCGAGACCATCCTGGTCCAGGTCATCAAGGAGCCCATCAGCACCAAGGGCTGCAGAGTGACCCGTCAGATCTCCCTCCCCGGCCGGTTCCTGGTCTACATGCCCCACGCGTCGCGCGTGGGTGTGAGCCGCAAGATCGAGCAGCGCGAGCAGCGCACCCGCCTTCGTGAGATGGTCTCGAGCGTCGTGCCGAAGGACACCGGCGGCTTCATCGTGCGGACGGTTGCCGAGGACGTCACCGAGGGCCACTTCCAGCGGGAAGTGGATGCCCTCCTCAACCTATGGCGCAAGATCAACCGCAAGAAGCTCTACGTCCGCGCGCCGGCGCTGATCCACCGCGAGACCAGCCTGACCCGCGGCATCATCCGCGACCTCTTCAGTGACAAGGTCGATGCGCTGTACGTGGACTCGAAGGAACTGCACCACGAGATCGAGCAGTACCTGAACCAGGTGGACCCGGCGCTGATGGATCGGGTGCACCTCTACGAGGACTCGCCCCCGCTGTTCGACAAGTTCGACATCGAGTCGGAGATCCGGGATCTCTTCAAGGCCCGGTGCGAGCTGCCCACCGGCGGATCCCTCGTGATCCAGCCGACCGAGGCGCTGGTGTCGATCGACGTGAATACCGGGCGGTACACCGGAAAGAAGGATCCCGAGAAGACAATCCTCCGGACCAATCTGGAGGCGGCGCGCGAGATCGCCCGCCAGATCCGCCTCCGGGATATCGGTGGCATCATCGTCTGTGACTTCATCGACATGGAGACGAGGGCGAATCGCGACCGGGTGCTTCAGGAGCTCCGTGCCCACCTGGGACGGGACCGGGCCCGTACCAAGGCCTTCGCCGTATCCGAACTGGGTCTCATCGAAATGACCCGACAGAGGGTCCGGCCCTCGCTCTGGCACTCCCAGACCGTGGAATGCCCGGCGTGCGCCGCCACCGGGCGGGTGTTTCGCCCGGAGGTGGTGGCGCGGCGGCTGGAGCGGTCGCTCCGCCGGGCCGGGCACGACCATCGCGAGCGACAGCTCGCCGTGCGAGTCCACCCGGAAGTCGCACTGTACATGCTGGAGGAGGAGCCCAAGCTGCTCCCCGGGCTGGCGAGGGCGACGGGGCTCGACCTGGTGGTGCGGGACGACCCGATGATGCGGCTGGACGAATTCCGGTTGATGAGTCGTCCGGCCGGCCGGGACGTCACCGGGATCTACGCCGTCGCCTGAGGCCCGCCGCTTGACCGATGTGGTGGCCCGGTTTAGACTTGGGGGCTTTTTCGGGATTCCCGTTCACGCGGATTTGACGATGTACGCGATTTTCCGGGCGCTGGGCAAGCAGTTCCGCGCGGAGAAGGGGCAGGTGCTCCGGCTTCCCCGCATGCAGGAAGCCCCCGGCACCAAGGTGACCTTCGATCAAGTCCTCCTCGCCTCGGACGGCGAGACGGTCAAGGCCGGCGCTCCCCTCGTAAAGGGCGCCAAGGTCGTGGCCGAGGTCCTCGGCGAGGGCAAGGACGACAAGCTGTACGTCTTCAAGTTCAAGCGGCGCAAGGGTTATCGCCGGAAGACCGGGCACCGTCAGCACTTCACCGAGGTCCGCGTGACGGACCTGACGGTGGGTTGAGGATCATATGGCTCACAAGAAGGGCGTCGGCTCCAGCCGTAACGGCCGCACCAGCAACCCCAAGT
>JBOHSQ010000238.1:0-11209 GCA_050733295.1 Gemmatimonadales bacterium | reverse complement strand
CAGTTCGTCCTGGAGGAGCCGCTCAACCTGTTTCCCAAGTTCCTCGCCATGCCCGTGACGGCCATCGTGCCGGCACCGGTTGCGCCCGGGTTCGACCAGGCGCCGGTGGGCAGCGGTCCGTGGCGTTTCGTCCGCTGGTCGCACGATGACGAGATCGTGCTGTCGGCGAACGAGTCCTGGTGGGGCGGTCGCTCCGGCGCCGACACGCTCCGCATCCGGATCATTCCCGAGCCCCTGACCCAGGCCGCGGAGTACGAAGCTGGGAACCTGAGCGTGGTCGAGGTGCCGCTCGGTGAGACCCGCCGGTGGGAGGAGCGCCATCCGGAAGAATTGCAACGTCGTCCCGGGCTCAAGGCGCTGTACGTGGCGATCAACACCACTCGTGGGCCCCTGAAGGATGTGCGGGTGCGCCGGGCGTTGAACCACGCCGTGGACGTTCCAGCCCTGCTCGAGACCGTGATGGGGGGCCGTGGAGTTGCGGCCGCGGGCGCCATTCCGCCCGGTCTCGTGGGCCACGACTCCACCCGGACGCGGTATCGCCACGACCCCGCGGAGGCACGCCGATTGCTGGCCGAAGCCGGCTACCCGAGCGGCCTCTCGCTCCAGTTGTGGCGCACCCAGCGGGCCGAACTCGCCCGCGTGGCACAGGTGATCCAGCAGGCACTGACCGAGGTGGGCATTTCGGTCGAGATCATCGAGCGTGACGCCTCGAGCGCGCGGGCAGCGGCGCGGAAGGGCGAGACCGACCTCTTCCTGACCGACTGGTGGGGCGACTACCCCGACCCGGAGAACTTCGTCTTCCCGCTCTTTCACTCGAGCAACCGGGGCACCGGCGGCAACTACGCCTTCTACGGCGATCCCGAGCTCGACCGCATCGTGCTCCGCGCGCGCGCGACCACCGACACGGCCGAGCAGCGCCGGCTGTATGCCGAGGCGGACGGCCGTATCTTCGAGGCAGCGCCCTGGATCTTCCTCTGGTTCCCGGTCGACCTCTGGGCCATGCGCCCCGAGGTGGAGGGCTGGGGCTTCCCGGCGATCTTCTCCGGCCAGCGCTGGGCGGGCGTCACCATTCGCCAGTGATCCGGTACGTCGGGTTCCGTCTCGCGCTGCTGGTGCCCACGCTGCTTGGGGTGCTCGCCGTCGCCTTTCTCCTGCTCCACGTGGCGCCGGGCGACCCGGTCCTGGCGATGGTCGGTGAACGCGCGGATTCCGCCACGATCGCACGGATGCGCGCCGAGCTCCGGCTGGACGACCCGCTGCCGGTCCAGTTCGGTCGCTACGTCGGCCGGGTCGCCCAGGGCGACCTCGGCACGTCCTACGTGACCCGGCGGCCGATCCTCGATGACCTCCTGCAGCGATTCCCCGCGACGCTCAAGCTTGCCGGCGCGGCAATGGCCTTCGCAGTCCTGACCGGGCTCGCCGTGGGGGTCTACAGCGCCTGGCGCCCGGGATCCTGGGCCGATCGGCTCGCGACCCTGGCCGCATACCTCGGGGTCTCGTTCCCGGTGTACTGGGTGGGCCTGGTCCTGATACTCGTCTTCGCGGTCTCGCTTCGCTGGCTCCCGCCCTCCGGGTACGGGGGTCTGGCGTTCCTGGTGCTGCCGGCGATCACGCTCGGGATGCGGTCGGTGGCGTTCCTGGCCCGCGTGACCCGAGCAGCGATGCAGGAGGTGCTGCAGAGCGACTTCGTGCGCACTGCGCGGGCCAAGGGTCTTCCAGAGACCCGCGTGGTGCTTTCCCACGGGCTGCCCAACGCCCTGCTGCCGGTGCTCACCGTCATCGGACTCGACTTCGGCTCCTATCTCACCGGGTCCATCCTGACGGAGACGATCTTCTCGTGGCCCGGAGTCGGCCGGTACGTGCTCACCGCGATCGACAAGCGGGACCTGCCCGCGGTGCAGGGCGCAATCCTCTTTCTCAGCCTGGTCTTCGTGCTCGTCAACCTGGTCACGGACCTCCTCTATGCAAAGGTGGACCCGAGAGTGGCGTATGACTGATCGCGGCGTTGCCTTGTGGATGCGAATCGCCCAGGCCGCCTTCCCGGGCGTGCTCCTGCTTTCCGCCGCGGCACCTCTCCCGGCCCAGTCCCTGACACGCCGCCTCGATGCCCGGCTGGATGCCACGCCCTTCAACCGGCACCTCTGGGGCGTGGCGGTGATCGACCAGCGCGGCAAGGTCCTCTACGGGCGCAACCAGGAGCGCCTCTTCGTCCCGGCCAGCAATACCAAGCTGGTGGTGACCGCCACCGCGGCGGCGCTGCTGCCGCCCGACTTCACGGTGCCGACCAGCGTATATGCCGCCGGCCTCGTGGTCGACGGCGTGGTGCGCGGCGACCTCGTGATCTATGGCCGCGGAGACCCGTCGTTCTCCGAGCGCTGCTACGCCGTGGACACCACGCTCGCCGGCGTGTGCGACCGCGACCCCATGGCGCGGTTCCGGGACCTGGCCGCGCAGCTCGCCGTGAAGGGCGTGCGCGAGGTGACGGGGCAGGTCGTGGGGGACGGGAGCTACTTCGAGCCCGGCACGGTGCATCCGGGCTGGGAGTCATACGACCTGACGTGGTATTACGCCGCGCCGGTGAGCGGCCTGACCTGGAACGACAACTCGCTGGCCGTGCGCTATGGTCCCGGGACACGCGCCGGCGCCCCGCCGAGTCTCTCGTTCCAGCCCGACTTCGGCGACGTCGTCCTGGAGAACCGCGCGGTCACGTCCGCGCCGGGAACGCGCCAGTCCTTCGACATCTTCCGCGGGCCCGCACCGCTCAGCTGGTACGCCGAGGGAAGCGTCCCCTCCGATGCCCGGGGCGGGACCGAATACGTCGCGCTCGCCGACCCGAACCTCTACGCGGCGCGCGCCTTCCGGACGGCGCTGGCCGAGGCGGGCATCGCGGTGAGCGGGGCGACGACTTCGACGACCGACTCGACCCGGTATGCGCCCGCACGGACGGGACAGCCGCTCGCCGAAGCGCGGTCGCGGCCGCTGCGAGACTGGATCTTCCCCATCCTGAACTCCAGCCAGAACCTGTTCGCGGAGGTTCTGCTCAAGCAGCTCGGCCGGCAGTTCCGGGGCGAGGGCTCGTGGGAGGCGGGCCTCGATGTTGAGCGCCGGTTCCTGATCGACTCGGTGGGCGTGGACTCGACCCAGTTCTCCCTGAGCGACGGCTCGGGGCTGTCTTCCATCAACCTGGTGTCACCGCTCGCGTTCACCAGGCTCCTGGCCTACATCAGGCGGCATCCCAACTATCCGGCGTTCGCGGCGGGGATGCCCCGATCCGGGCAGCGCGGGTCGCTCCGGTTCCGCTTCGTCGGCACGTCGCTGGAGGGACGGGTCGTCGCCAAGACCGGGAGCATCGCGAGGGTGAACACGCTCGCCGGGTACATCGAACGACCGGACGGGTCCTGGCGGGTCTTCTCCGTGCAGGCCAACCACCACATCCTGGGCGGCCGTGAAATGATCAACCAGATCGATTCCGTCGTCGTGGAAATGGCGCGCTAGGTGGGGTAGTCGCCGGGTGGGTCCGATCTGGCGCCCCGGCAGGGCTGCGCCGGCCTCTCGCCTGGGGCGCCGCGATCGCTGCGGCGGTCCTGATCTCCCTCGGCCGAAACCGTGCCGAGCACGTTGGCACCGACTCCTACGCCTTCTGGCAGGTCCGCCGGAACGGCTGGGCGGGCGGGCTACTTCTGGTCGAAGATCTTCAGGTTGGTCGAGTGTCCCGGATTCACCTTCGCCTTCGGGTTGATGAAGTGGACCGCGTTGTTGACGGCCACGCAGGCCTCCGCGGTGCCGGTGGCGATCAGCTTGATCTTGCCCGGGTAGCTGGTGATGTCGCCCGCCGCCCAGATGCCGGGCACGTTGGTCTCCATCGTGGAATCGACGCGGATGTCGGCCTTGGTGGTGTCGAGGCCCCACTCGGTGATGGCGCCAAGGCTGGAGTGGAAGCCCAGCAAGGGAATCAGGACGTCGACCTCCAGCCGCTCCTCCTGGCCGCTGCGGTTGTCGAAGATGGTGACGTGCTCCAGCCGACCGTCGCCCTCGGCGCGGCGCACTTCCCAATAGGTGCGGAATTCGCACCTGCCGGCGTCGCGGAGTGTCTCGACCTGCCGGATCGTCGCCGCGTGGGCACGAACGCCCTCGCGGCGGTGGATGAGCATCACCGAGCGCGCCACGCCCTGCAGGTGCACCGCCCAGTCGACCGCCGAGTCGCCGCCGCCGACGATCAGGACGCGCTTGCCGGTGAAGTCACGCGGATCTGCCACGATGTAGTGCACCCCGTGGCCCTCGAACCCCTCCACCCCCTCCGCCTCGAGCTTCCGCGGTTCGAAAGCGCCGATCCCGGCCGCGATGAGGAGGGTCCGGGTCCCATAGACGCCCCCGTCGGTGCCAATCTCGAAGTGGAATCGCCCGTCCTCGCCGTCGATCCGCTCCAGGCTGGTCACCGTCTCGCCCAGCCGTACCTCCGCGCCGAACTGGAGGGCCTGTTCGCCCATCGCCGCCACCAGGTCCTTGGCCAGGACCTTGGGGAAGCCCGCCACGTCGTAGATGTACTTCTCGGGATACAGCGCCATGAGCTGACCGCCGAGCGCGGGCAGCGAGTCGATCAGGCGGCACGAAGCCGCGCGCATCCCGGCGTAGAAGGCACCGAAGAGGCCGGTCGGCCCTGCGCCGATGATGGTGATGTCCTTCAGGTCGGGTGTCTTCGGTTCAGCCATGTACCCGGGCGATCCCGCGTGAATCGTGCGTGGCAGGCATCCCGCCGCCGGGCGGGAATATACACGGAAGAGGCACGGGTCCTGGCCGCGCCGGGATCTGGCGGGCGGCGGCCTCGCGCGGCGATCTTGCCGCGCATGAGGATCTACACCCGCACCGGTGACGAGGGCGAAACCGGCCTTTTCGGCGGCGGCCGCGTCTCGAAGGACGACCCGCGCGTGGCCGCCTATGGGGACGTGGACGAGCTCAACTCGGTCCTGGGCGTGGTGCGGGCCACCCCGCCCACCGACCTGGTCGACGAGGTGCTCGAGGGCATCCAGCGCGACCTCTTCTCCATCGGCGGCCATCTCGCGACACCGGATCCCGAGAAGGTGCGGAAGGCAATTGCCAGGGCGGACCTCTCCCCCGACCGCATCGCTGCCTTTGAGCGCCTCATCGACGAGGCGGACGCCGAGCTCGCACCGCTCCGCGCCTTCGTCCTGCCCGGCGGAAGTGCGAAGGCGGCGGCCTTCCACCTCGCCCGCACCGTCTGCCGCCGCGCCGAACGAAGCGTCGTCGCGCTATCCCACCGGGCGGAGGTGCCAAGCCTGTTCCTCGTCTACCTCAACCGGCTCTCCGACCTGCTCTTCACCTTCGCCCGCCTCGCGAACCATCGCGTGGGACGCGGCGACGTGACCTGGTGAGGGACGACTGCCCACCGTCGTCGTCCGCCACGCGCGGGGCAGCTATCCGGTCCTGATCGAGCGAGGGTCGCTCGCTCGGCTGCAGGCAGTCGCGGCGGAGCAGCTCGGGCCACGGCGGCTGGCGCTGGTCACCGACGAAACCGTGCTCGCCCTGCTGGCCGGCTGGGGAGTGCCCGACCTGGCGGCCCTGCGGCTCGCCATCCCGCCCGGCGAGGAATCGAAGACGCGCGAACGGTGGCTGGCGCTGTCCGACGCGATGCTCGACGCCGGCTTCAGTCGGGACTCGGCGATCCTGGCGATCGGCGGAGGCGTGGTAGGTGACCTGGCCGGCTTCGTCGCGGCCACGTACCTCCGCGGCATCCCGCATCTCGCAGTACCTACGACGCTGCTCGCCATGCTCGACTCCTCGGTGGGCGGCAAGGTCGGCGTCGACACGCAGCGCGGGAAGAATCTCATCGGCGCATTTCACCCGCCGGTGGCCGTGGTGGCCGACCCCGCCGTGCTGGCCAGCCTTCCGGAGCGGACGTTCCGGGCCGGACTGGCCGAGGCGGTCAAGCACGGGGTGATCGCGGACCCGGAATACTTCGCCTGGATGGAGCGCGAGTCCGGGTCGCTGCTGTCACACGACCCTGCGGCGCTCGAGCGGCTCGTGGTGCGGAGCGTGGAAATCAAGGCAGCGGTGGTGGAGCAGGACGAGCGAGAGGCAGGTCGCCGTGCGGTCCTCAACGCCGGGCACACTGTGGCACATGCCCTCGAGCACGTGAGCGGATGGAACCTCCCCCACGGGGAGGCCGTGAGCCTGGGACTCGTGGTGGAGAGCCGGCTGGCTGAACGGCTGGGCGTCGCACCCACCGGCCTGGCGAACCGGGTGGCGGCATTGCTCACGACACTCGGCCTCCCGACCAGGCTCGATCCGGCGTGGCGAACCGACCGGATCCTCGCAGCGATGTCGACCGACAAGAAGAACCGCGCGGGGAACCTCCGCGCCGCGCTTCCGTCCGGCCTCGGGGAGGTCCAGGGAAAGGGTGGTGAGTGGACCATGACGATCCCCGCGGACGACTTCCGAAGGGCACTGGCCGAATCGGTCTGACGTAACGTCGTTCTTTGCAATTGGTTACGCACGACGTCCCCACGGCATCCACACGGTTTCCAGAGCCGTTCGTGGACAAAGCTCATGAAACCGCTGCCCCGCAACGATTTGTGATGTGGAAATCACTCGTCGCTTGACACTGTTGTTGGACGCTTCCCATATTCGCTTCGCCTCCGGTCGTTTTGGCCGGTCCCCTGCCGTTTCCGCTCGCGGTCCCAGAGCGCCCCGATTCTCGAGGTTGGCAATGGCGAAGACCAAGGCGGCCCGGCCGTTGTTGCGGCCCTCCCCGAGCGGCGCGTTCGACCAGTATCTCCACGATATTCAGAAGCTTCCCATGATCACCGATCCGCAGGAGGAGCGCCGGTTGGCGCGCCTCGCCCGGGCCGGCGATGAGCGCGCGGCCGAGCGCCTCGTGACGGCGAACCTGCGATTCGTCATTTCCTATGTGAAGCGCTACCAGGGCCACGGTCTCGATCTCGGGGAACTGGTCGCGATCGGGAACGAGGGTCTGCTCAAGGCCGTGCGGAAGTTCGATCCCGACCACGGCGTGAAGTTCATCTCGTACGCAGTCTGGTGGGTGCGTCAGGCGGTCCTGAAGGCGCTCGCCGAACAGACGCGCAGCGTCCGCATCCCGCTCAACCAGAACTCCCACCTGATCAAGATGTCGCGCTGCGTGAGCTACTTGTCCCAGGAGTTGGGCCGCGAGCCCACGGACAAGGAGATCGCCACCGCGCTGGGTGATTCGGTGGAGAACGTGCGGTCGGCCCGGCGGATGACTGCCGGCGAGCTCTCCCTCGATGCCCCGGTCGAGCGCCACGACAAGGGCTCGAGCACCTACGGCGAGCGCGTCCCTGGGGCCGAGGGCGGCGAAATCGAGGCCCGGACCGACGCCCGGCTCACCCGGGAATTCATCGACCGGATCTTCAACCGGTACCTCACGCCGCGGGAGCGGAAGATCCTCTACCTCTACTATGGACTCGAGTCCGGCTCCGAGGCGCTCACGCTCGAGCGCATCGGCGCACTCCTCGGCGTGACGCGCGAGCGCATCCGCCAGATCCGCGAGCGGGCCTTCCAGAAGCTGCGCGAGTCGCCCGACCTCGCCGGACTCAAGGGATTCTGGGGCGCCGCCTAGCCCAGGCCGCGGGTAGTGCGGAGTCCCTCGGGCCCTCCCGGACGATGCCCGGGAGGGCCTACTGCTACCTTCAACGTCATGCCCACCTCGATCCTCGGCCGCCTCCGTGACCTGCTCGGCGGGCCTGCCGTCGGCATCGACGCGCACGGAGTGCCGCGCGCGGTGCCCGATACCGTAGAGGGTGCCGCACTGGTGCTCGGGGCCGCGTACGATGAGGGCTGGAGGGTCCGCGTCGAGGGACAGGCGACCTGGATGTCCCCCGACGCCGACGCGGACCTGGCTCTCGGAACGCGGGGCCTCGACCGGGTGCTGGAGGTCGATCCGGAGCGCGCGCTGGTCCGGGCCGAGGCCGGTGTCTCGCTCGATGAACTCCGCCGGGCCATCGGCGATGACGGACTCTGGCTCCCGCTCGATCCGCCGGGCCGGCCTGAACGAACACTCGGCTCCGTGATCGCGACAGCCACCGCGGGACCGTTGCGCACCTGGGCCGGATCGGTTCGGGAACTCATCGTCGGTGCGGGCGTTCTCACCGGCGCCGGGCGGCTGGTCGCGTCCCCGTTCGACGGTGACGGCCCGCGCGAGTTGCCCCGCCTCGCTGCGGGGAGCTTTGGCGCGGCCGGAGTCATCGCCTGGGCGGAGCTGAGGCTCGAGCCGGTGCCACGGGTGGACCGCACCTTCCTTGCCCGTGCTCCGCGCGACCGGCTGACCGAGGCCGGCCGCGCCCTGGTGGAGGCGGGCGTCGGCCCGGCGGCGGCGGAGATCCTCTCCCCCGCCTGGGGCGCGGATCCGGAATGGAGCCTGGCAGTGCGATTGATGGGTGACGGCATTGTCGTGAATGCCGAAGCGCAGCGACTGGTGCAGGAGACCGATCTCCTCTGGAACGAGATCCCCGCCACCCAGTGCGGTACGCTCTGGGATCTCGTGGCGCGTGCTCCCCTGAGTGCCCCGCTGGGTTTCCGGCTCGGCGTGCTTGCCGATGGGCTCGACGATGCGCTCGACCTCGTTGCCGACCAGCTCGATGAGGGCCTGGTGAGTGCCGGTGCGGTCGCCGGTGACATCCGGTGGGCGGGGAACGCGCCGGTCGAGCGGCTCCGCAGCGTGCGCGCCCGCGCCGCCGCGCGCGAACTCCCGCTCACCCTGGAGCGCGCGCCGTGGCCACTCCGGAGTGCGCTTGGCCATGCCGGGGCCTATCGCGAGGGCGGCGCCCCGCCGCTCGCACGCCTTCGCGAGGAATTCGATCCCGGCAACACGCTGGTGCTGGCCGACGGCGGCCAATGAGCACCGGCGATCGAAGCGATCCCGTGCCCTCGACCACCGTCCGGCTCACCGAAGCCTCGATCACCCGCCTCGCCGGCGCTCTCGCCGGGCCGCGTGACGCGGCCCTGTTCCGCCTCGACGGGTCGGGCGCCGTAACCTGCCTTCAGGGCATCTTCTCCGCCGATGTCGCTGCACCCGGCGAAGGATCCCTGACCTACGGCGCATTCCTCTCCTCCAAGGGCATGATCCTGTTCGACGCCTGGGCGCTTCGGCTCACGGGGTCGTTCAGGCTCGTCCTTCCGCGCCCCGCAAGGCAGGCGGCCGTCGAGCTGTTCCGCCGGACGCTCCCACCCCGCCTGGCCCAGGCCCACGACGAAACCGATGGTTGGCTGGCCGCGTGGATCGTGGGCGGCGGGTCGGCGAAGGCGATGCAGGAGTGGCTCGGACCCGCGATGCCGTCAGCGGGACGGGTCGTCCCCGCCAACGATGAGGCCTGGATCGGGGCCGGGCCGTCGCTCGCGCCGTTCCGCGCCATTCTCGCCGGACCGGCCGCTGCGGTGCGGGACGCCCTCCGCGAGGCCGCCCGGTTCGGAATCCTCGAGGCGTCACCCGAGGAGCTCGAGGCCTCCAGGATCCTGGCTGGCTGGCCGGCACTGGGCGCCGAGATCGACGAGAAGACCCTGCCCCAGGAAGTGCGGTACGACGAAGTCCTCGGGGTGTCGTACTCCAAGGGGTGCTATGTCGGGCAGGAGACGGTGGCGCGGCTCCATTTCCGGGGGCACGCCAACCGCGAGCTGCGGGGGCTGGTTTGGGAGGGGAGCACGCCCCCCGCCGGGGACGAGATCACGCGCGATGGCAAGCCGGTGGGGAGAATTCGGTCGCTGCTCGGGCTCCCGGATCGCTGGCTCGGCCTCGCACCCATCCGCCGCGAGGTGTCACTCGCGGACGCCGTCGAGGGCGGTGGGCGGGAGGCTCGCGTGGTCCCCCTGCCCCATCGGCTCGAGGCCTGAAAAGCGAACCGGCCCCGGTCAACCGGGGCCGGCGCATCTGGCGGAACGGTCTTGCCTTAGTGGCTGGCGCTGTCGCCGCCAATCTTGGCGGCCGCGGTGTCAGCCATCTCGCCGACCCTGGCGGCGGCGCTGTCCATCATCATCTGCCCGGCGGCGGCAGCGGCCGTGTCGGCCATCTGCTCCACCTTCTGCTCCATCATATCGCCAGCGTCTTCCGCCTTCTGCTCGGTCTTCGCGCACGCCGCAGCGAGCACGAGCACCGCAACCGCAAGAACCTTCCGCATTGTGTCCCCTCCGCGATGCGCGGACGTCAGAGTATTCCTGCGTATCTGCGTCCGGCCCCCCCGGAGCATGATACGGCGCGTCAAGGTAAGATGTTGCGTGTAACTGTCAAGTGCGCCGGGTGTTGCGGGTGATGCTCATCACACTTCTGCGTCACCGTTCACGCCCACCCCAGTCGAATTCGCACCGGCTGAGCCGGCCGGCCGCGAAGAGAGACCGAATAGATGCCGAATCCGGACAGGCCCACCACCATCGCCGCCCTCCGCCGATCCCCGTGGGGCCAGCCGCCCCTCTGCGCCCGGTCCGTACGCGACGAGATCCGGGCCAACATCCTCCGGGAATTGGGCGGCGGTAGCCCGCTCTTCCCCGGGGTGCTCGGGTACGAGGACAGCGTCACCCCCCAGGTCGTCAATGCGCTCCTGGCACGGCATGACTTCATCCTGCTGGGGCTCCGGGGTCAGGCGAAGACCCGGATCCTGCGACTGCTGACCCGGTTCCTCGATCCGGCCATCCCCATCGTCGCCGGCAGCGAGGTCAATGACGATCCGTTCGCGCCGATTTCCCGGTTCGCGCGTGACCTCCTCGCCGCCCGGGGCGACGACACGCCGGTGGACTGGCTCGAACCCGACCAGCGTTACGTGGAGAAGCTCGCCACGCCCGACGTGACCGTGGCCGACATCATCGGCGACATCGACCCGATCCGGGCGGCGCGCGGGGGTCACGTGCTCTCCGACGAACTGACCATGCACTTCGGGCTCCTGCCCCGCGCCAACCGCAGCATCTTCGCGGTAAACGAGCTTCCCGACCTCAGCGGCAAGATCCAGGTCGGGCTCTTCAACATCCTCCAGGAAGGCGACGTCCAGCTCAAGGGCTACCCCGTCCGGCTCCCCCTCGACGTCCTGATGGTCTTCACCGCGAATCCCGAAGACTACACCGCCCGCGGCAAGATCATCACGCCCCTCAAGGACCGCATCGGGTCCGAGATCGCGACCCACTACCCCCGCGAGGTCGCGACCGGCCTCGCGATCACCCGCCAGGAGGCCTGGGT
>JBOHSQ010000237.1:0-15426 GCA_050733295.1 Gemmatimonadales bacterium | reverse complement strand
GCCGGTGGCGGGGTCCTCAGGCACGCCGTCGAACGGGGCGAACATCCGGGCGCGGATGTCGAACTCGTCGCCGGTCCGGACGTAGAGATGGACATCGGGCGGCTGGATGCCCTCTGCGGCCAGGGTGTCGAAGCCGGGCAGGTTGATCCGCGCCCGCTCGAGCGCCGAGCGGTCGCGGAGCTCGGCCATCAGGAAGGGCAGGCCGACGGAGGCGACCCGGGGACGGTGGGTGGTGGTGACGACGTCTTCCGACGTGAGCGAGACGGCGGCGGCGACGGACTCGGCCGAGACTGCCTGGCCCAGCGAGAGGCGCTGCGGGGCGGTGAGTTCGCACCAGATCGCTTCGTCCCGGCGGCGGATGGTGATGGGGACGAGGCCGGCCTTCTCCTCGAACGTCACCGTGACCGGCGCGCCGATGGGGCCGAAGGCGCCGATAGTCGCCAGGACGAAGGCGGTGCCGATGTTGGGGTGCCCGGCGAAGGGCACCTCGGTGACAGGCGTGAAGATGCGGACGCGGCGCGCGTGTCCCTGCTCCGGCGGGAGCACGAAGGTGGTCTCGGAGAAGTTGAACTCGCGCGCGACCTGCTGCATCTGGCGGTCGGTGAGGCCCTGCGCCTCGGGGAGCACGGCGAGCTGGTTGCCGCCGAACCGGGAGGCGGTGAACACGTCGCAGGTGTAGAAGGGATAGCGCATGGGGAAAAGAATGACGGCTGGATGGCTGGACGGCTAGAGAGTGAAGCCCTAGGTTGCCCGGCGTGAACGACGCCCTCGATCGCCTTCGCACCGCACTCGCCAGCCGCTACCGGGTCGAGCGCGAGCTGGGCGCGGGCGGCATGGCGCGAGTCTACGAGGCGGAGGACCTGCGGCACCACCGCAAGGTGGCGATCAAGGTGCTTCGACCGGAACTCG
Organism: Gemmatimonadales bacterium; assembly: GCA_050733295.1. Classification (GTDB taxonomy): domain Bacteria; phylum Gemmatimonadota; class Gemmatimonadetes; order Gemmatimonadales; family GWC2-71-9; genus JAICEH01. Next base: position 14,517 of record JBOHSQ010000237.1, on the reverse strand, counting down.
CGGAGGCGGTGGGGGCGGAACGGTTCCTGCGCGAGATCGAAACCAGCGCCAAGCTGCGGCACCCGCACATCGTTCCGCTGTTCGACTCGGGGGACGCGGACGGCTCGCTCTTCTACGTCATGCCGTTGGTGGAGGGCGAATCGCTCCGCAGCCGGCTGGTGCGGGAACGGCAGCTGCCGCTGGAGGACGCGCTCGCCATCGCACGCGAGGTGGCCGACGCGCTGGCCTATGCCCACAAGCACGGCATCATCCACCGGGACATCAAGCCGGAAAACATCCTGCTCGAGAGCGGCCACGCGGTGGTGGCGGATTTCGGGCTCGCGCGGGCGATCACGGCCGCGGATTCCGGCCGGCCGATGGCGCTCACGGGTACCGGGATCGCGCTGGGCACCCCCCGGTACATGAGCCCGGAGCAGACGGCCGGGGCGCGGGAGCTGGATGGCCGTTCCGACCTCTACAGCCTGGCGTGCACCCTCTACGAAATGCTGGCGGGCGCGCCTCCATTCCAGGGTCCGAGCGTGGCCCGCCTGGTGTTCCAGCACCTGGCCGAACCGGCGCCGGTGATCACGCGGATCCGTCCGACGGTGCCGGCGAGCGTGTCGGCCGCGCTGCAGCGCGCGCTGGCCAAGACGCCGGAGGAACGGTTCGACACAGTGGAAGCGTTCGCCGGGGCGCTCCGCGCGGCGGCGGCCGGTCCGGTCCCGACGGCCGAGCACCCGGTGGCACGCTCGGTGGCGGTGTTGCCGTTCCTCAACCTGAGTGCCGATCCCGAGAACGAGTACTTCGCCGACGGCATCACCGAGGACGTGATCGCCCAACTCTCCAAGATCCGGGCACTCAGGGTCGTGTCGCGGACGTCGGTGATGCCGTTCAAGAAGCGGGAGCAGGACCTGCGCGAGATCGCGACCCGGCTCCAGGTGGGCGCCCTGCTCGACGGCAGCGTGCGGCGGGCGGGAACGCGAGTGCGGATCGTGGCACAGCTGGTGGACGCGGAGGCGGACCGCCAGGTGTGGGGCGAGACCTACGACCGCGAGCTCACCGACATCTTCGCGATCCAGTCGGAGGTGGCGCTGCAGATCGCGGCGGCGCTCAAGGCCACGCTGACGGCCGACGAGCGGGACCGGATCGGGCGGCCGGCCACCAACGACGTGCGCGCCTACCAGCTCTACCTGCAGGGCCGCCACCACCTGCACCGGTTCACCGAAGAGCGGATGCGAAGGGCGATCGAGGACTTCGAGCAGGCGATCGCGCGCGACCCGGCCTTCGCACTGGCCCACGCGAGCATCGCGGCCGGATTCACGGAACTGGCCGAGACCGGCGAGATGCGCCCGGAGGAGGCGTACCCGCCCGCCAAGGTGGCGGCCGCACGGGCGCTCGCGCTCGACGGCGAGCTGGCCGAGGCCCACACCGCCCAGGCCTACCTCAAGATGGTCTGCGACTACGACTGGGCCGGAGCGGAGGCCGGGTTCAAGCGGGCGATCGAACTCAACCCGAGCAGCGCGGACTCGTACGACCTGTATGGACGGCTGTGCTCGGCCCTCAGCCGGCACGACGAGGCGATCGCGCTGCAGCAGCGGGCGCTCGAGCTCGACCCCCTGGCGCACAAGGTAGACGTAGCCACGGCCTACCTCAGGGCCGGGCGCTACGACGAGGGGCTGGAGGCGGCGCGCCGGGCGGTGGAGTTCGACGGCGACGACCCGCGAGCGCGATCCACGCTGGGCTGGGCGCTCCTGGGCCAGGGGAGGCGCGAAGCGGGATTCGCCGAGCTGACCCGGGCGGTGGAGGTGTCCGACAACAGCCAGTGGCTGGCGCAACTGGGGCAGGCGCATGCCCTCCACGGGGAACCGGCGCGGGCGCGGGAGGTCCTCGCCACGCTAGCCGAGCGGGCGCGCACGCGGTTCGTGTCGCCGTACCACCTGGCGTACGTGTACGTGGGGCTGGGAGAATACGACACGGCGATGGACCTGCTGGAGAATGCGTTCGAGCAGCAAACGGGGGCGCCGTACGGGATCGGGGGATCGTTCCTGTTCGCGCCGCTCCGGGGGGAGGTGCGGTTCAGGGCGTTATTGCGGAAGATGAATGTTGGGTGACGGGCAGGACGGGCAGGACGGGCGGGCTCCTCAGGGCAGCAGGCGCGCAATCGCGTAGATGGCGAGGCCGGCGAGCGCTCCGACCAGGGTGCCATTGATGCGGATGTATTGAAGGTCGCTGCCCACGGCGAGCTCGAGGCGGCCGGCGGCGACCTGTGGGTCCCAGGCGGTGACGGTCCGCGCAATCAGCTCGCCGATCTGTTCCCGGTGCCGCTCGACGGTGTGGCAGACGTTCTCGATGACCAGGTCGTCGAGCTCGGCGAGCAGCGCCTCGTTGGCGAGCAGCGCAGTGCCGATCGAGCGGATCGCATGCTCGACTCCCTCCGGCGGGGCCGCCCCGGCTCCGCGCTGCAGCGCCGAGTTCCGCACCGAGTCCCACACACCATCCACGACGTCCTCGACCACCGCCGGGCTCAGCACCTGGCTCTTGATGAGGTCGGCCCTGGCGTGCACCTCGGGGGAGTGCCGGAGCTGCTCGGTGAAGTTCGCGAGGGTGTCGTCGAACCTGCGGCGGAGCGGGTGGGCCGAATCGGCCGCGACCTCCGAGAGCAGCGATTCCGCCGACCGCACCATCTGGGCGTAGATCGCGTCCTCCACGAAGCGGGGGACGAACCAGGGCCGTTCCTTCCCGACCTGGTCGCGCAGGGACTCCCGATTCTCCCGCAGCGCCGTCGAGACCACGCGCAGCGCCTGGTCGAGGAGGCCCTGGTGGCGGTCGTCGGTGGTCATCGCGGCGAGGAGGTCGCCGAGGAGGGGCGCCACCTGGGCCTTCTCGAGGCGCTCGGTGGCGACGCGGCGGATCATGCCGCGCAGCTCCTCGTCCGGCACCGTCTGGATGGCGCGCACGAACCCGGTGCTGAGCTGGGAGGCCAGGCGGCTGCTGTTTGCCGGGTCCGAGAGCCAGCGGGCGGTGCGCTCCGCGGGGCGGATGCGACGGAGCTCGTGGGCGACGACCTCGCGGGTGAGGAAGTGGCGCTGGACGAAGTTGCCGAGCACCCGGCCGAACCGCTCCTGCTGGTTGACGACGATGGCGGTGTGCGGGATGGGGATGCCGAGCGGGTGGCGGAAGAGCGCCGTGACGGCGAACCAGTCGGCGAGGCCGCCGACGAGGGCCGCTTCGGCGGCGGCGCGGATCCAGGGGAGGACGGGGTGGGCCGCGGCGAAGTGATGCGAGACCAGGAAGACGATCGCGGCCAGGACGAGCAACCCGGTCGCCCGGCGCCGCATCGTGTCGAGGCGGGCCTGGCGCACCGGGTCGTCGAACGGGCGCGCGGGGGCCGGGAGCGGCCGCGGCTCGGTGGCGTGCACGCCGGAATATACGGGATGGCTGGATGGCTGGATGGCTGGAAGGCTGGAAGGCTGGAAGGCCGGTTGGCGGGGTGGCGGGTGGCCGGATTCGATCGCATGAACCGGGAAGCACGCCCGCGCGTCCGGCCCCAACTTTGGGCACCCCTTACGGAGCAGATCGATGCAGGGCTACAGGATCCAGGGCATTCCCGAGACCATTGCCGCCACGGCGCGGGACTCGATGCGCTCGCCGCAGTATGGCCATCCCGCCCACGTCGAGGTGGCGAAGGGCTATGGCCCCTGCCGCCTCTGCCTCCAGACTTTCACGGTGGGCGAGGAGGAGCGGCTCCTCTTCACCTATTCGCCGTTCACGGACCCCGGTGCACTCCCGGCGCCCGGACCGGTGTTCATCCACCGCGCGGGTTGCGCCCGCTACGACGGCGAAACGCTGCCCGAATCGCTCCGTCCCCTGCCGCTCGTGGTCGAGGGCTACGGCACCGCCGGAGCCCTGGTGACGCAGCGGCGTGTCGGGCCCGCGCAGTTCGAGAACGTGCTCGGCGAGGTGCTCCAGTCGGCCGCGGTCGAATACGCGCACCTGCGGAACGGGGAAGCGGGGTGCTTCATCGCGAGGATCGACCGTCAATAGCGCTCATCACGCCGCGGCCGCGGGGTGAGGCGAGCCCCGGTTCCCAGCCGGCGACCGGTTTCAGGCAGCGCCGGCGAGGCTCCAACGCTCGACCCACCACACGAGCGTGGACCGCCGTGCGGCGCGACGCCACCCCGCGGTCTCCAGCACCTGCCTGATCGCGTCGGGGGGATGGACGAAGATGCGGAAGGGATTGCCCTCGAGCCGCCGGAGGAGGTTCTCGACCGCCATGGCCAGGCGGACGTACCACCGGTCCCTCGGGTAGCTCAGCGCCAGCACCCTGGTGGCGCTCCCGGCGGCGGTGCGAAGCAGCGAGCCGTAGTCCGGGTAGCAACAGACGACGCGGTCGAGGGCCACGACTTCGGCGGTCAGCGTGGGTGAGATCTCCGTGACATCGCCGACGATGGGGCGAAACCGCCCCGGCTCCTGGTCATCGGCGCGGAGCTCCCGGGCGACCTGGACGCAATCGGCTGCGGCCTCGACCAGGACCGTCTCGCGCAGGGGAACGTGCCGCTGGAGCTCGAGCTCGAGCACCCCGATCCCGCCGCCGATGTCGAGCAGGGTGTCTCCGGGCCGGGTGACCGGACGCAGCTCCGCGAGGAGCAGCGCCGTGGTGACGTCGGGGCCGTGGCGCCGATAGCGCTCGAGGTCCCGAAGGGCGCGCTTCCGGTTGTAGTGTGCGGCCGCCCCGGCACAGTGGCAGGCGTGGCTCATGGCGCCGCCTCCATCTCGCGGGCCCACGCCACCGCCACCTCACGTCCGCGGGCGAGGTCATCCACCACGAGAACCAGCCGATGGTCGTGGTCGCTGTAGAGGACCTCGATGTTGACCCCGGCGTCGGCCATGCGGCGCGCGAGCATGCCGAGCTGGCCGGGCACGGCCTGCTTCAGACGCTGGACGACGACTTCCCGCTCGGCGAGGACTCGGATGCCCGTGGCCTCGAGGGCGCGGCGAGCCGCGGCGCCATCCTCGAAGAGAAAATGGGCGACGCCCTCGCCGCCCACGACCCAGGCGCCACCGCCCTCGATGCTCACTCCGGCGCGCCCGAGCGCCTCCCCCATCCGGGCAAGCGAGCCGGGCCGATTCTCGAGGGCGATGGCGAGGTCCTTCATGGCGCGCTGGCGGTCCCGGCAACAGAGGTTGCAGCAGGCAGGGCGACCGGCTCGACCCGGACGTCGGTGAGGACCGAGCCGGCGATGAAGCACTCCTCGTGCGCCTGGTGATGCATGGCATCGGACTCCCCGGGGGTAGGCAGGCGCGCACCGCCGAAGGTGACAACGGGACGCAGGGTGACGACCGTCATCACCATCCTGCCCGCCTCGTTCTTCGCCAGGATGCCGACCGCCTCGTCACGGTATTCGTCGACCACGAAGCCCTGCCTCGCCGCGATCGAGAGGAAGGTGAGCAAGTGGCAGCTGGCCAGCGCCGCGACGAACGCCTCCTCGGGGTCGACGGCCGCCGGGACGGACCAGGGCAGGCGCACGATGTGGGGCGAGGAGGAGGCGGGCACCTCGACGCCCTCGTCGAAGTACCAGCGGTGGCCGCGAGAGTAACGATTGTCGGTGAAGACGGCGCCCTCACGCCGCCACAGCATGGTCGCCCGGTTCTCGGACATCGGAGTCACTCCCTCGCAGTTGCGCGGATCACTCTACCGCGCGGACGCCGGCGCCACCCTGCGCCTTCATCCTGAACCACCAGAACGCGCTGCCGAGCACCAGCACGGCGAGCAGCGCCAGGACCTCCCGCCGCGTGCTCTGGGTGAGCACCCACACCATCGCGACGATCGCGAGCGGCGGCGCGATAGTGCCGAGACGGCTACCCGATGATACCCCGTCCGGTTCCGGCCGGCGTCCCGCCTTCCACCCCGCCGCGCAGCAGCCGATGTACGCCAGGATGATCGCAATGCCCGCGACCGGAGCCAGCACCGAGAAGGTCCCGGTCATCGACAGCGCGGCCGCGATCGCCGTGTGCACGAGCACCGCGACATGGGGAGCCTGGGTGCCTGGATGGACCGCGGCGAGCCGGCGGGGCAGCACACCATCGCGCCCGAACGCGAACAGCACCCGGGAATTGCCGAGGATGCTTCCCACAAGGTAGCCGAGCATGGAGATGGCGCCGGTGGCCAGCATGAGTGCGCTCCCGCCCCGCCCGACCCGGGCGAGCGCATCGGCCAGCGGGGCCTTCGATTCGCTCACCGCGGGTCCGAGGGCGCCCTGGGCCACGAGCTGGACCGCGACATAGAGCAGGACCACGAGCACGAGCGCGCCCGCGAGCCCGCGCGGGACGGTGCGTGCCGGATCGCGGATCTCGCCGCCGGCGCTCAACGGCACCTCCATCCCCGCGAGGGCGAAAGTCACGAAGATGGTCGCGCGGCCGAGCCCCGCGGCATCCTCAGGCCAGGCCCACGCGACGTGCTCGGCCTGGACCAGGCGGGCGCCCAGGACGATGAAGACCAGGAGGCCCAGGTACTTCGCGATCGCCGTCGCGGTGGCGAGGCGGGTCCCGGCCTGCACGCCACGGAGGTTGACGGCGGCCAGTGCGATGAAGAGGAGGACGAGCACCGCGGCGCGCGCCACGGGGACCGTGAGCAGGGAAACCACGGTGCCGAGCGAATCGACCAGTGCCGCGGCGACCGCAGCGGTGGCGCAGACGACGGCGAGCCAGGTCAGGAGGCCGGCGAGGTATCCCGGGAACGGGCCGAAGACACTGCCCACGAAGACATAGGGGCCTCCGCTCCGGACGGTGCGCCGGCCCGCCTCGGCGAAGGAGAGGGTGACGAGGGCCATGATCGCCGCGCCGGCGAGGTAGGCCGAGGGCGCGGCCTGGCCGAGCTCGCGGGCGAGGACGGCGGGCATGACGAACACGCTGCCGCCCACGACGATGTTGATCACGCTGGCCCCGAAGCCCACGGGGCCGATGGCGCGGCGCAGGCCGTCGTCGTGCGTCATCGGGTCCGGTGTCCGGGTGATCCAGCCATGCCGCATCGCCGGCAGTGCGCCCTTACGCACGCCGAAGTTCGCGTGCGGTGGGGAGCTGGCAAGCGTCTCGACCGCTCACACAGGCGTGCTTCAGGGCGCACTGCCGTCGATGTGGGAGTGCTCGGCCGGCTCACGGCGCGCGCTTGTAGCGGACCAGGAGCACCTGCGAGCCGGGGGGCGAGATAAGCTCGGCGGGACGCTCGGCTCCCGGGGCGAGCTGGTAGGCGATGGTGAGCAGTTCGCCGTCGAAGGAGTAGATGGACGGGATGGTGCGGCCGGCATTCGGCCCCGAGGTGCCGGTGATATCCATCCGCGCGGGGGCGCCGCCGGCGTAGACCTTGTAGGTCCCCTTGTCGCCGGCGAACTCGTAGGTCTCCGACGTCAGCTCGAGGACACCACCCTGGAAGCTGGCGACGGGGAATTCCTGCCCGCCGATCTGGGCGCTCAGGGGGGTCCAGTTGCCGGCGAGCGTGGGGCCGGTAATCTGGTTGCCGGCACAGCCGCACAGGACGAGGGTGACGGCGAGGGCGGCGCGAGCGGCGGGGGCGCGGCGAGTCATGGGGGCTCCAGGTGGAGGCGGCCCACATGTTGGCTCCCGAATGCCTCCGGCGCAACCGGTGCGGCGCTACCGCTCCGGCTCCACGCGGCGGACATCGCGCTCCTGGGCCAGCAGCCGCTCGGTGAAGTCGAGGCGCTCCTGGGCCTCGGTGAGCTCCTGCCGCAACGCGGACACCTCGTCGGCGAGCGACTGGACGTCCGCCTCGAACTGGCTCGCCGGCGGACTCCCCCGCAGGGTCCAGGCCCATCCCGCGAACGCGAGGGCCAGTACCGCGTGGATCCCGGCGTGCACGGGCTCGGCGACGCCGACGGCCTGACCGAATCCGGCCACATTGAGGATGCTGAGGCCGAGGGCGATGCGGTGCCACAGCGTCTGCTTGCTCATGGGGAAATCCGGTGGCTGGATGGCTGGATGGCTGGACGGCCAGAAGGCTGCTCGAGGGCGTCGACCAGCGCGGCGGCGAGGGCCCGGTCGCGGCGGCGGAACCGGAGCGAGATGGTGCCAGGCTTGGCGCCGGGGATCCCGTCGAACGCGTCGATCCTGCGGGCGCGGAGGTGCAGGCGCGGCGCCCCCCAGCCGCCGGTGATCCGAACCTCCGCGATCAACGACACAGGTACGTCCCACAGCTCGGGAGGTGACACCTGGTCGTCGATGTCGATACCGAGGAGTGAGACGTGCTCCACGTGCGCGGAGCCGCTCCACTCGAAGGTGAGGGTCTCACCGTCGCAGTGGAGCAGGCCGTGAACGCGGTACGACTCGGAGCGCGCGCCGTCCAGGCCGAGGGTATCGCGCCCCGGCAGGGGGAGGTGGAACGGAAGGGGTTCGGCAGGCATGCCGTCGGGCGCCAGGTCCGGGTCGCGCTACTTCGTGCCGGGGGCCGGCGCGGGCTTGGCGGCGCTGTCGGGCTTCGCGGCGCCGGCCGGGGGCGGCGCGCCCTTCGGGCGGAAATCGCCGGAGAGGATGGTGCCGTCGGGGGCGACCGTGAAGTACCAGACGGCCCAGTCGTTAGGACGGCCGTCGAACAGCACCTCGCGGGTGTAGACGAGGTTGCCGTCCTTCGCGCCCACGGTCTCCTCACCGACCTGCATCTCGGTGCCGAACCCGATGGCGATCTGGTCGATCTGCTGCTGCAGGCCGGCCTTGTCCGTCATCATCTGCTTGAGCTCGGGCCCCATCCGATTCCAGAGACTGTCGGTCTGCCCGTCGTAGACCAGGGCGACGATCTTGCGGCCCACGGCGAGGGAGTCATCGCGGGTGCGCGGGGCGGATTGCGCAGCCAGTGAGCCGGCGGCGGTCAGCCCCAGGGTGGCCAACATCAGAAAGCGACGCATCGGTACCTCCGGATTGATGGCGGGGGCCATACGAGGCCTGCCCGGGGATGGTTTCAAGATGGGACGGCTGGGTGGCTGGATGGCTGGATGGCTGGTCATGGGGCGGTGAGGAAGCGGAGGATCGCGCGCATCGCCCGGGCGCCCTGGTCCGTCCCAAAGATGAATTGCGCGTGGGCCGAGCCGTCCAGGAGGATCAACTCCTTCGGCTCCGGCGTGCGGTCATACTGCTCGCGGATGCGGGTGAGCCGAAGCGTCCCGCTGCCATCGGCATCATCGCGTGACAGGATGAAGAGCTTGCGTCCGGTCAGCTTCTCGGGTGAATCGCCGGTCTCGCTGCCGAGGAGGACGAGGCGGTCGATCGCACCTGGCTCGGCGACAACCGCCTCGGCCGAGGCCCCGCCGCCCAGGCTGCCGCCAATCGCGGACACCGTCCTCGCGCCGGACGCGCGAAGCCAGTGGACCGCACCGAGGACATCCAGGTGGAGCGGTGCCGTCATCACGTCGGTGTCGCCCGGCCCGCGGGACTGGCCGTAGCCCCGGAAATCGACGGCGAGCACGCGGAACCCTGCGCCCGCCAGGGTCTCCGCCTGGGCTTTCCAGCTCTCCTTGTTGAATCGGCCCCCGTGCGCCAGGACAACGGCGTGATCGCCGCTGCCGTAGAGGTCGGCGTAGACCGTTCCGCCGTCGGACGTAGGAAACGAGACGCGCTGCTGGGCATCGACCGCTGACGGAAGCACGACTCCCGCACAGCAGAGCACCCCGGCCAGGGCCACACGCGTCGCCCGACTCATGTCACTCTCCCCGAGGGATGGGATCGATGTCGGGCTCCACGAACCGGGCCCGGGCCTCGGGGGAGAAGAGCAGCTCGGCGGAGTAGTGGGTGAGCATGACCTTCGGGTCGAGGAGCCGCGGGTTCGCGTCGATGAACGCGTCGGCGGACGGCGACGCCGGAGTCCGGTCCATGAAGTGGCGCACGGCCAGGATCCAGGCCCGGGTGATGGTCTCGTGGTACTTCGAGACGGGAATGGCGTGATGCTGGAGGAAGGCGCGCAGGGTGTCGCGCATGCGCGCCGCGGCGCCATCGACGTCGTGACCGGCGAGATAGATGTATGCCGCGCGGACATGGGCGCGATGGTCGAACTGGCCAGGCTCCACTGCGGCCGCCTCGAGGCCGGCGATGAAGCGCCGGTCGTCGGCAGACAGATCGTGGGTCATCGCCGGGCCGCTGCGCCGGCCGGCGGTCCCATCACGAAGATGGTGTTGCCGAACGGATCGATCAGGTCGAACGTGCGCGCACCCCACTCCTCGTCCTTCGGCGGGCGCAGCCCCTCCACCCGGCCGCGCCATTCGTCGTAGCAGGCATCCGCACTCTCCACCTCGAGGGACACGCAGGCCCCCCGGCCATGGCCGGACATCGGGCAGTCGATGGTGATGCAGATGTCGCCGCGCTCGACGCCCAGGAGGCCGGTCCGACCGTCCTCCGAGGCCTCGAACCGCACGGTGAAACCGAGGTGGTCGACGTAGAACGACTTCGCGACCGGGAGGTCATCGGCGGGGATGACGGGAATGGCGCGTTCCATGGGGGATTCCTAGGTGGCTGGACGGCTGGATGGCTCGATGGCTGGGTGCTCAGAATGCCGGCGGATGTGCCGCAGCAGGCTCTGCCGGATGAGGCCGCTCCCCAGCCGGATGACCCGCCAGTAGCGGAGAAAGCTGCGCCGTGTGGCCGGGTCGCCGCAACGGACGCGGGTCTCGGTGGAGAGTTCGGTGCCCGACCCGGAGGGTTCGACGCGGAAGTTCCATAGGCCCTGGGCCAGCCCGGCTGGCGGGGGCTGGCGCAGTTCGGCTGGACCGGCCTGCACCAGCCCGCCTGTCGGGGTCCAGAAACGGCCCATGACCCCGAGGACGAACTCGTGGCCCGGCGCTTCGGCGACCACGGTGAATGCGACGGGCCCCACCGAAGGCCGCACCGTGCCCGCAGTCCCGCGGGCCCGCCTGGACGCGAGCCATGCCGGGCCGACCCTGAGTCCCATCAGGACCCGGACCAGGAAGGGACGGCCGAACTCGGCATGCCGGGCGACGCCGTACACGCGAGCGGGGTCGGCGGCGATCCTGATCGAGTGTCGCGAGGCCGCATCCCAAACGGGGATCAGGTCGTCGAGAAGCGTGAGCCCTCCAGGGCCCTGGCGATGGCGGAGATGGTGTTCCAGTTGCGCGTGGTGGCCGGCACGCCGAAGAGACGGTCCAGCGAGCCAAGGTACCCGATCACCTTCATGTGACGCCGGTACATCCCCAGGACGAACCGGCCGTCGCGCGCGAGCAGCTTCACCAGCCACCGGCCCGAGGGCGGCAGGGTGACGGGGAGTCGGGGCGCAGTCCGGGGAGATCTGGCGAGGACGCTCACGAAGCGAACGGTCCCCGCCCGCAGGGGATGGCCGGCAAAGCACTGGTGCGAGAGAAGCCGCGCGATGTCCCGGCCCTCGCAGATCACAATCTCGGCGGCGAACGGAAGCCGGCGCGCGACCTCATGGCGCAGCTCCGAGCGGCTCACCCTCCTCCGGATGAGGATGGTCCCCGCCGCACCGATGTTGACGGCGCCGAGGTGGCGCAGCTGCGCGGCGAGCACCGTCGGCCGCAGCCTCCGGTGCCCGCCGACGTTCAAGCCCCTCAGGAGGACGACGAGCGGCATCACCCCTTCGCGTAGGAGAACTTCTCGGCGACCCGGCCATCCCGCACGCGGAAGAGGTCGACGCCGCGGATGTGACCGGGCACGCCGTCGCGGACCCAGTGGTAGACCCACCGGACCACGCACCGGTCGGCGGCGGCGAAGACCTCCTCCGCCTCGAAGCGCGCCTGGGGCGAGCGCAGGAAGAATGCCTCCCAGAAGGCCTGGTCCAGCGACGGGTTCACGCGACCCTCGGCGCGGCGCGGCGGAGGGTCAGGGCCTGGAGCAGTGCGAGCAGGAAGCCGAGGGCCAGCGCGGTGCGGAACCAGTCGAGGAAGATCCAGGTGCGGGCCCGGCTGCTAATTTCGTCCGGTGTCATGCCCGCGCCGGCCTGTTGCATCAGCGGAACCACGCCCTCGGGGATGAACCAGAGCGCGGTCCAGACCATGGCGGCGAGATAGAGCCCGAAGGCGAGGGCGAGCCAGGGCCGGCGCTGGCGATCGGGCCAGCCGGCGACGAGGGTCAGCAGGAGGACGAGGCCGGTCGGCGGCAGGAACCTGGTCCAGAAGCGGCCGCTCGCCGCCGCCGCCGTCGTCCCACCGAAGTAGTCGATCACGGACTGGGGCAGATAGCCGCCCCATTCCGGGATCAGCGCGATCCGCTGGTACACCGAGGCGCCGAGCACGATGCCGGCCATGACGATTGCGATCCAGAGCAGGAACTCCGCGAGCCGCGAGCGTGTCACGTGGGCTCCTCCCGAGCGGTGGTGGACAAGGTTCCGCGGCCCAAGGTGCGGCGAGCGGGCCGGCGAGGGAAGGAGAGGGTTCGGCGAGCGCGCCGGCGTGGGAGAGGGCTCGACGGCGCTCTGGTGGCGGCGCCTCCGGGCGCGTAGAGTAGGGCAGGAGGGCCGAGCCATGACCGCGAAGGAACCCGACGACGTCGAGACGGGGGCGGACCATCAGGGCCTCACCCGCCGCAGCCTGATCCTCGGCACGGCAGCCACCGCCGGGGCTGCGCTCCTCGGGAGCCTGGCGAGGAAACTTCCCGCACAGGCGCCCCAGGCGCCCCGAACGCCGCCGCAGATCGCGCCATCCAAGGGACGGCCGATCAGCGCGCCGACGTCAGCCGCGAGCGGGCGATCGCCCTTCGAGCAGCCCGCCCGCGCACCCACCGGCTTCCGCTAGCCCGCCCGAGGGATTCCCGATGACGATGGCGAAACGCGCAGGCGCCGTCGCGCTCCTGCTCCTCCTGGCCGCCGCCCCGGCGGAGGCGCAAGACGGGCACGAGCACGGATTCGGGCACGTGCACATGGAGACCTCGTGCGCTCGGGCGGTGTCCGCGGACTTCGACCGGGCGCTCGCGCTGCTGCACAATTTCTGGTATGCGCGCGCCCTCGAGGCCTTCGAGGGCGTGATCGGGCGCGACCCCCGCTGCGGCCCGGCCTACTGGGGCGCGGCCATGACCTACAACCATCCCTTCTGGGACGCGCCGACGGCGAAGGACCTCGCCGCCGCGTGGGCGCGGGTGCAGGAGGGCATGCGAGTCGTGCCGGACACCGGGCGGGAGCGGATGTACCTCGAGGCGACGGCCGCCCTCTACCGCGACGCCGGCGCCGCCCCCAAGACCGCGTGCGACATCGCCTACCGCGACGCGATGCGGGCCCTGCACGAGCGCTACCCGGACGAGAACAGCAACCTCTTCCACGGGCTCGCGATCCTGGGCGCGATCCGGGAGGGCACGCGGGGGTTCGAGCAGCAGGCCGTGGCCGCCGCGCTGTTCGAGGAGGTGTACGCGCGGAACCCGGAGCATCCGGGGGTCCTGCACTACCTGATCCACGTGTACGACGACCCGGCGTACGCCGACAGCGGGCTGCCGGCGGCGCGCGCCTACGCGACGGCCGCGGCCGCCGTGCCCCACGCGCAGCACATGCCGTCGCACATCTTCACGCGCCTGGGCCATTGGGAGGAGTCGGCGGCGACGAACGAGAACGCGTGGAGCACCTCCGAGGCGGACATTCAGCGCGCCGGCGAGGGGGGCGAGTACCGCGACTTCCACTCGCTCAACTACCTGCAATACGCCTACCTGCAGCAGGGTCGGTTCCGCGACGCACTCAAGGTCACCGACATCATCCGGCAGCAGTACGAGTCGCTGCCCAACAAGACCACCGCGCCGGACAGTCCCGACCTCGAGGCGCGGCACGTGCGGGGCCGGACCATCTACGCCCTGCCGGACCGGGTGGCGTACGGCTACTTCGACATGCTGGCGCGCTACATCGTGGAGGCCGGCGCGTGGCAGGAGGTGGCGGGACTGCCCCTGGTGGCGCCATCGCGCGACTTCGTGGCGATGCAGGCGCAGGTGGCCGGGATGGTGGCGGCGAAGGCAGGCGACACGGCGCGGGCCAAGTCGGCCGCGGAGACGATCACGGGGCTCGCGGCCACCGCAGACCGGCATCCGTTCGCCCAGCAGGTGATCCGGATCCAGGCGGCCGAGGCGCGGGCGGTCGCGGCGCAGGCCGCGGGGGACACGGCGGGTGCGATCCGGGGAATGCAGGAGGCCATGGCGATCGAGGACTCGATCTCGGCGCCCTCGCAGCCGCCCTACCCGATCATCCCCGCCCACGAGCTGTACGGGACGATGCTGCTCGCCATGGGGAAGCCGGCGGAGGCCCGAAAGCAGTTCGAGGAAACCCTGAGGCGGACGCCGGGTCGGCCGAAGGCGGTCTTCGGGATCGCGAGTGCGGCGGAGGCGACGGGGGACCCCAAGGCCGCGGCGGAGCGGTACGCCGAGTTCCTGCGGATCTGGAAACGGGCGGACGCCGACCGGCCGGAGCTGGTGGTGGCGAGGCGGTTCCTGGACGCCCACGCCGCGCCACCCGCCGGGGGCGACTGACTCAGGTCCACTCCGTGAGCGGGCTGGTCCGCCGGAGCGCGTCGGGGTGCTGCCGGAACCAGGACATCACCA
>JBOHSQ010000236.1:0-9243 GCA_050733295.1 Gemmatimonadales bacterium | reverse complement strand
GGGCAGGAATGCCCGGTAGCGTGCGGTGGCGACGTAGTTGGTGAGGAGGTCGAACCCGCACGAGATGAAGTCAATGAACTGCATCTCGCACACCGGGCGCAGGCCGAGGTGCGAGGCGCCCGCGGCGGCGCCGACGATGGCCGCCTCGGAGATCGGCGGGTCGATCACCCGGTTCGGGCCGAAGCGCTCGAGCAACCCCTCGGTGGCCTTGAACGCCCCGCCGTAGGCGCCGATGTCCTCGCCCAGGCAGAAGACGTCGGGATCGCGCTCCATCTCCTCGACCAGCGCCTGGCGGATGGCCTCGAGGAAGCTGACCTCAGTCATCGTAGGTCCCCCACCCCTCGGCGCGCTCATGGCGATCGACGGCGCGGTCCACGCCGCGCCGGTACCACTGGAGCGGCATCGCGGGAGGGTCGGCGTACACGCCGACGAGCGCATCGTTCCCCTCCGGCGCCGGGGAGCGCTCGGCCTCCTCCGTCGCGCGATCCACCTCGTCGCGCACCTGCGCGTCGATGGCTTCGAGGTCCGAGCGCGCGAAGCTCCAGATGTCGGTCAGGGCGGCGACGTAGCGTGTCACCGGGTCGTTCTCCGCGGCCCAGCGCTCGATTTCACCCGCGGGCACGTAGCGTTGGTTGTCGTGCTCGGCGTGCCCCTTCCGCCGGTAGGTCATCAGCTCGATCAGGGAGACGCCCCCGCCCTGCCGGGCGCGGTCCACCGCCTCCTTCGTGACCCGGTAGGTCTCGAGCACGTCGTTGCCGTCGGCCCGCACGCCCGGGACGCCGTAGCCCGCGGCCTTGTCGCAGAGCCGCTCGGCCGCGCACTGCCGCTCGGTGGGCGTGGAGTAGGCGTAGCCGTTGTTCTCGATGATCACGACCAGCGGGCAGCGCTGCACGGCGGCGAGGTTGATGCCCTCGTGGAAGGCGCCGGTGCTGGTGGCGCCGTCGCCCACGTACACCAGGCCCACGCGGTCCTCGCCGCGGATGCGGAAGCCGAGGGTGACGCCGGCCATCACCGGGACCATGTCGCCGAGGTGGGAGATCTGGCCGATGAAGCCCCGCTCCGGACCGCCGAAGTGGATGTTGAGCTCGCGGCCGCGGGTGGGACTGTCGCCCTTGGCCATGTACTGGCGGAGCACCTCGAGCGGCGTCGCGCCGCGCACCAGCATGGAGCCGAGGTTCCGGATGAGGGGGCTCAGCACGTCGCCCTTCGCCTTGTCGAGCGCGAACGCGCTGCCGACGGCATCCGCCTCCTGACCCAGCGAGCGGAAGAGCCCGCCGACGACCTTGGTCTGGCGGTAGAGGGCGACGAGCCGTTCCTCGAGCGTGCGGGTGAGCCGCATCCAGTAGTAGAGCTCGAGCAGCTGTTCGCGTCGGAGACCCACGGGAGGTGCGGGCGAGGCGGAACCGGCGGTGGCGGACGGGGACGTCACGAATGGGCTCGCAAGGGTGCGGAACGGCGGGGAAACCTCGGCGGTGGCAAGAGGAGAGTCAACCTCCCCCACCCGCCTCACGCGGTCCGGCCTACCGCGCCACCAGCCGGATCAGGGCATAGCAGAGCGCCGCCATCAGCCCCGCGGCCGGAATCGTGAGGACCCAGGCCCAGACGATCCGCCGCGCCACGCCCCAGCGCACCGCGGAGAGCCGGCGGCTCGAGCCGACGCCGGCGATGGCACCGGTGATGGTGTGGGTGGTGCTCACCGGGACGCCGAGGTGGCTTGCCAGCAGGATGGTGAGGCCGCCCCCGGTCTCGGCGCAGAAGCCGCCGAACGGCGTCAGCTTGGTGATGCGGGTGCCCATCGTCTTCACGATGCGCCAGCCGCCCATGGCGGTGCCGAGCGCGATCGCGGCGTGGGCGGCGAGGATGACCCAGAGCGGCACGTGGTCGGCGGTGGGCAGGTGCAGGTGCCGGAGCCAGCCCTCCTGCCCCGCGAACAGGTGCTGGGTCGAGACCAGCAGGCCGACGATGATGCCCATCGTCTTCTGCGCGTCGTTGCCGCCGTGGCTGATCGAATAGAGCGCCGCGGACAGGAGCTGCAATCGACGGAAGATCCGGTCCAGCGGCCGGGAGGGCTGCTTGTGGAGCAGCCAGGAGAGCCCGACGGTGAGCAGCAGGCCCAGGGTCAGGCCCAGGAGGGGCGACATCACGATCCCGCCGACGGGCTTGAGCCAGCCGGTGAGGATCAGGCTGCTGAATCCCGACCCCGCGATCGCCGCGCCGGCGTAGCCGCCCAGCAGCGCGTGCGAGGATGAGCTGGGGAGGCCGAAGTACCAGGTCAGCAGGTTCCACGCGATCGCGCCCACCAACCCCGCGAGGATCACATCGGGGTTCACGGCCTCGGGGCGGATCAGGCCCCTGCTGATGGTCCTGGCGACGGCGGTGCCGATCAGGAAGGCCGCGATGAAGTTGAAGAACGCGGCCCAGATGACGGCGACCGAAGGCGGCAGCACCCGGGTCGAGACGACCGTGGCGATGGAGTTGGCGCTGTCGTGGAAGCCGTTGATGAAGTCGAAGACCAGCGCCACGCCGATGACGCCGAGGATGAAGGCGATGGAGGCGTCCATCGGTCAGGAGTGCTTGATGGACACCGACTCGAGCACGTTCGCGGCGTCTTCGGCGCTGTCGAGCGTCTTCTCCAGGGTGTCGTACAGCTCCTTCCACTTGATGACCACGATGGGGTCGCGCTCCTCCTCGAACAGGCGGCCGAGCCACTCGTGGTAGAGCGCGTCGCCCTCCTCCTCCAGCTTCTTGACCGCCCGGCAGGCGTCGAACACGGTGGCCGACCGGCCCCGGTCCATGACCTGGACGGCGGCCAGGAGCTGCTCGGCGGCGCGGCGGATCACCTCGGTGAAGCGGATGGCGCCCTCGGGGGCCACGCCCACCCGGAAGATCTTGGAGCGGCGGGCGATACCGTCGATCCGGTCCATCACGTCGTCGAGGCGGGAGGCGAGGAGGTGGATGTCCTCGCGATCGAGCGGGGTGATGAAGGACCGGTCGAGCCGGGCCACGACGGCGTGGGTCAGCTCGTCGGCCTGGTGCTCCAGCTGCTTGATGTCGTCGACCAGGGCGCTCCGTCGCGCCGGGTCGGGCGTGGCAAAGAGCTCGCCGAGCTTGCCGGCGGCCTCGACATTGAGGCTCGCGACCCTGGCGAAGAGGTCGAAGAAACGTTCGTCCCGGGGGAGAAGGCGGAAGGCCATCGACCATTACCGTTTCGTGGCGGAAGCGGCGCGGAAGATGGCCTTCGCGGACCGGCCGGGCAAGGGCCCGGCCGGAATCCTGTGGTCTAGCTGGCCGCGGACTCGATCCGCATCCGGTAGAACGACCGGTACACGAAGGTGAGCGCGGCCAGGAGGCAGGCGACCGCCACACCCCGACCCAGGCCCACTCCGCGCTCGGCCGAGAGGAACACACCCAGCTCGACCGCCAGCAGGCCGAACAGGGTGGTGAACTTGATCACCGGGTTGAGCGCCACCGAGGAGGTGTCCTTGAACGGGTCGCCCACGGTGTCGCCCACGACCGACGCCGCATGCAGGTCGGTCCCCTTCGCCTTGAGCTCGGTTTCCACGATCTTCTTGGCGTTGTCCCAGGCGCCGCCGGCATTGGCCATGAAGATGGCCTGGTACAGCCCGAACAGCGCGATCGAGATCAGGTAGCCGATAAAGAAGAACGGCTCGGCGAAGGCGAAGGCCAGGGTCGCGAAGAAGATCGCCAGGAAGATGTTGAACATCCCCTTCTGCGCATACTGGGTGCAGATCTCCACAACCTTCTTGCTGTCCTCCACGGACGCCTTGGTGACGCCCTCGAGCTTGATGTTGGCCTTGATGAACTCCACGGCGCGGTAGGCGCCGGTGGTGACCGCCTGGATGGAAGCCCCGGTGAACCAGTAGATCACGGCGCCGCCCGAGATCAGGCCGAGCAGGAAGGGCGGATGCAGGATGGAGAGGTTCTCCATCGACGAGGTGAGCCCGTGGGTCAGGGCCATGATGATCGAGAAGATCATCGTGGTGGCGCCGACCACCGCAGTGCCGATCAGCACCGGCTTGGCCGTGGCCTTGAAGGTGTTCCCCGCCCCGTCATTCTCCTCCAGCAGATCCTTCCCCACCTCGAAGTCGGGGGCGAAGCCGAAGTCGCGCTGGATCTCCTCCCGCACGCCGGGAAGCTGCTCGATGGTCGAGAGCTCGTAGATCGACTGCGCGTTGTCGGTCACGGGGCCATAGGAGTCGACCGCGATGGTGACCGGGCCCATGCCCAGGAAGCCGAACGCCACCAGGCCGAAGGCGAAGATGGCCGGGGCCTTCATCAGGCCCTCCTGGCTCAGGCCCAGCGTGCTCACCCCGAAGGCCACGGCCATCAGGACCATGATGGTGAGGCCCAGCCAGAAGGCCGAGAAGTTCCCCGCCACGAGGCCGGAGAGGATGTTGAGCGAGGCCCCGCCCTCGCGCGAGCTGGTGACCACCTCGCGCACGTGCCGGGAGTTGGTCGAGGTGAAGATCTTCACCAGCTCGGGGATGATCGCGCCGGCGAGCGTGCCGCAGGTGATCACCGTCGAGAGCTGCCACCAGAGGCTGGTGTTGCCGGCGATGGCGCGGATGGCGTACCAGGACACGACGTAGGTGAGCGCCACCGACAGCAGCGAGGTGAGCCACACCAGCTGGGTGAGCGGCTGCTCGAAGTCGAAGCGGGCCGCGCTGCCGTAGCGGGCGCGGGTCACGGCGCTGTTCACCAGATACGAGGCGCCCGAGGCCAGCACCATCATCACGCGCATCAGGAAGATCCAGACCAGCAGCTGCACCTGCACCGCGGTGTCGGGCACGGCCAGCACGATGAAGCTGATCAGCGCCACGCCGGTGACGCCGTAGGTCTCGAAACCGTCGGCCGTCGGGCCCACCGAGTCGCCGGCGTTGTCGCCGGTGCAGTCGGCGATGACGCCGGGGTTCCGCGCGTCATCCTCCTTGATCCGGAACACCACCTTCATCAGGTCGGCACCGATGTCGGCGATCTTGGTGAAGATGCCGCCCGCGATGCGGAGCGCCGCGGCGCCCAGCGACTCGCCGATGGCGAAGCCGAGGAAGCAGGCGCCCGCCACGTCGCGGGGGATGAAGAGGAGGATCGCCAGCATGAAGAGCAGCTCGACCGCGATGAGCATCATGCCCACGCTCATCCCCGCGCGGAGCGGGATCTCGGACACCGGCAGGGCCTTCCCCCGGAGCGACGCGAAGGCGGTCCGCGAGTTCGCCAGGGTGTTGATCCGGATGCCGAACCAGGCCACTCCGTAGCTGCCGGCCATGCCGATGAGGCCGAAGAGCAGGATGACCGCGATCTTGCCCGGCTCGAGCCCGGTGAGCCAGAAGTACCCGGTGATCACGAGGCCGATCAACACGAACAGGCGAAGCAGGAACCTGCCCTGCTGCAGCAGGTAGGTCTTGCAGGTCTCGTAGATCAGCTCCGAGACCTCCGCCATCGAGCGGTGCACCGGGAGTCCCCGCACCGCGCGGTAGGTCCACAGCCCGAACAGGAGCCCCAGCACGCAGACGGCGAGGCCGTAGAGCAGGATCTGGTGCCCGGTCAGCCCCAGGAACAGGATGTCCGGCCGCGAGAGGTCGGGCAGCTGGAGGTTGACCTCGCCGCCGGGCCGGTGCGCCGGCGCGGCTTCCTGCGCGGCGAGCGGGAGGGCGAACAAGAGGGCGGCCAGCGCGGCCACGGGCGCACGCCCGAGGCCCGACGCAACTCGCCGGACCAGGCCGCCGACGGCGGTAAGCATCACGTTACTCCACGGTTGGTTGAGGATGTCGGGAGGTCAGTACGCGCCGCGCACCACGTACCCCGGTTCCTCCAGGGCGTGCAGCTCGCCGAGGAAGCGCTTGGCGTACTTGTCCAGCTCGCTCTCGCCCGGCTGGTCGGTGGCCAGCGTGACGAGGGTGTAGTGCCCGCCCTCGGGGCGGACGTCCACGGTGACCGCGCCCAGGCTGCCGCTGAACCGCCGGCGCCGGGGCGCCTCCGCCGCGGGGGCCAGCCGCGCGCCGAACCAGCGTGCGGCCTCGCCCATGACCTGCTCGGGCGGGAGGTGGCAACGGTGGAAGTACTTCATCCGCTCACGCCTCCTGGTAGTACTCGATGCCGAGGTGCGTGATCTGCTCCTCGCCCATCAGGTACCGCAGGGTGTTCTTGAGCTTGGTGAGCTGGATGAACAGGTCGTGCTCGGGGTAGAGGCCCTGGGCCACCTGGGGGCTCTTGAAGTAGAAGGAGAGCCACTCCTGGATGCCGGAGAGCCCGGCCCGCTGCGACAGGTCGAAGAAGAGCGCCAGGTCGAGCACCAGCGGGGCGGCGAGGATGGAGTCGCGGCAGAGGAAGTCGACCTTGATCTGCATCGGGTACCCCAGCCACCCGACGATGTCGATGTTGTCCCAGCCCTCCTTGTTGTCCCCACGCGGCGGATAGTAGTTGATCCGCACCTTGTGGTAGATGTTGCCGTAGAGCTCGGGGTAGAGCTGGGGCTGGAGGATGTACTCGAGCACCCCGAGCTTCGACTCCTCCTTGGTCTTGAAGCTCTCCGGGTCGTCCAGCACCTCGCCGTCCCGGTTACCCAGGATGTTGGTCGAGTACCAGCCCGACACGCCGAGCATCCGGGCCTTGAACATCGGGGCCAGGACCGTCTTCACCATCGTCTGGCCGGTCTTGAAGTCCTTGCCACCCACCGGCACCCCGCGCTCGCGGGCCAGTGCCTCGAGCGCCGGTACGTCGCAGGTGAGGTTCGGCGCGCCGTTGGCGAAGGGCACGCCCTCCTGGATCGCCGCCCAGGCGTAGAGCATCGAGGGCGCGATGGCCGGGTCGTTCGACGCCATGGCCCTCTCGAACGCGTCGAGGGTCTGGTGCACCGGCCCCGGCGCGATGAACACCTCGGTCGACGCGCACCAGACGATCACCAGCCGATCGC
Organism: Gemmatimonadales bacterium; assembly: GCA_050733295.1. GTDB lineage: Bacteria > Gemmatimonadota > Gemmatimonadetes > Gemmatimonadales > GWC2-71-9 > JAICEH01. Next base: position 2,312 of record JBOHSQ010000236.1, on the reverse strand, counting down.
ACTTGTGCGCCGCCTTGAAGTCGCGGATGTCCTTCCGGAGCTGCTCGGCCAGGTCGCGCTTGGTGGCGCCCTGCTTCACGTTGGTGCCCTGCAGCCGCTTCACGTACTGCTGGTCGAACGCGGCCGGCATCGGCCGGATGTCCTGCAGGAAGTCCTTGATCGGCTCCACGTGCTCCCACTTGTCCAGCACGCCGGCCTTGAGGCACGCCTCGTAGGCATTGTCGGGAATCGGGTCCCACGCGCCGAAGACGAGCTGGTCGAGCCCGGCAAGCGGGGCGAATTCCCGGATCAGGGGGGTGCGGTTCTCGGTGCGCTTGCCCAGGCGGATGGTGCCCATCTGGGTCAGCGCGCCGACCGGCTTGGCACGCCCGCGTCGGGCGTTCTCGACGCCGGCGATGAATGTCGTCGCCACGGCGCCGAGCCCGACGCAGAGCACGCCCAGGGTGCCGTCGGCCGGCGCGATCCGGCGGGAGGAAGCAGCTGCCACGTCACGATCCTTTCGGAACGGTATCGACCGTGGCCGCCGAAGCCCGACTGCGCCCGGGCCCCGCGACACCCTCGGTCTGCCGATGCACATGCACGAACCGCTGTACCACCGTGATGATCGAGAGCACCGCCAGCACGGCGACGATGCCTTCGAGGACCAGCGCCCGCGGCCCGGCGCCGACCAGGAGGCTGGGGAGCCCGATCCCGAGGATCCGCTCCGCCCGCTGCGCCAGTCCCACCTTGCAGTCGAGCCCCAGCCCCTCCGCCCGCGCCCGCGCGTACGAGACGATCAGCGATGCGAGTACCGCGACCATGCACACCACTGCCGCCGCCACCGGCCGGTAGACCCCGGGCTCGGTGAGCAGGAACGCCGCGATCCCGATGAACGTGGCCCCGTCGCCCACCCGGTCGAGGGTCGAGTCGTAGAAGGCCCCGAACTTCGTGACCATGCCGCCGTGGCGCGCGACCTGCCCGTCGAGCGTGTCCACCAGGCCCGAGGCCAGGAGGAGCAGGCCGCCGAACCGGATCATCCCGACCCCGAACGCCAGGGCGGACAGCAGGACCAACGCCGCCCCGAACGTGGTCAGGCTGTTTGGCCGGACCCCAGCCCTCAGCAGCCAGTCCACCAGGGGCTGCTGGACGGAGTAGTAGGCGCGCTCGACTGCGGGCGGCACGAGCTTCACGTGCGTCCGGCTCCTCACCTGCTGCACGGGGGGCCAGGGGGTGTCCCGGCGGCGGGAAAGGATAACCGCGGGCAGTGGGGTTCGGAAGCCGACTCCGGGGCGGAACTGCTAGTAGGACAGCCGGATGGGCCGTGTACGACGCTCCCAGTCCGCGCGGGCCGAGACCCACCCCTGGACGATGCGGTCGGGGGGCAATCCAGCCTCCAGGTCGAGGCGGAGCCGCGAGGTGCCCGCGAGCCGGTCGAAGTGGGCCACCCGCAGGGTCCAGCGGTCGGGGTGCCGGGCGCGAATGGCGGTGAGGAGGTGGATGGCGGTGGCCGTGGGGTCGTAGGCCTCACGGTCGGTGGCCCGCAGACGAATGCCGGCGACCAGGGTGTCGGCGAACTTGCCGTCCCCCGGCTCGTGGGGAGTGAAGGCCCTCCCCTCGAACGCCACGCCCGGCAGGCGCGCCGCGCGGAGGGTGGCGAGGACCGCCGTGGTGTCGAGCCAGGGAGCGCCCACCAGTTCGAACGCGGCGTCGGTGCCCCGCCCCACCGACAGGGGCGTGGCTTCGAAGAGGCAGGTGCCCGGATAATGCATGAGCGCCTCGAGCGACCGGAGGTTCGGGCTCGGCGGGACGAAGGGGAGGCCAGTGCGGTCGAGGTAGTCGCGGGGGTGCCAGCCGGCCGCGGGCACCACCGTGAGCGCCGCACCCAGGCCCAACTCGAGATTGGCCAGCCTGGCCAGCTCGCCCAGGGTGAGCCCATGGCGCATGGGAACCGTCAGCATCCCGACGAACGACCGGTGCAGGGGTTCGAGCACGTTGCCCTGCACCGCGCCGCCGATCGGGTTGGGGCGGTCGAGCACAATCACGGGGAGACCGCGCGCCGCCGCCGCCCGCATCACCTCGATGGTGGTCGAGACGTAGGTGTAGTACCGCGCGCCGACATCGGGCAGGTCGACCAGCAGGAGGTCCAGCCCCTGCAGCATCGAGTCGGTGGGCGACGTCGTGCGGCCGTAGAGGCTGTAGATTGGAAGCCCCGTGGCCGAGTCAGTCGCATGGCCGATGGCCTCGCCCGGCGCCGCGGCACCGCGGAAGCCATGTTCAGGACTGAAGAGCGCGCCCAGCCCGACCCCGGCGGCCCGCAGCCGCTCCACCCCGTG
>JBOHSQ010000235.1:0-6322 GCA_050733295.1 Gemmatimonadales bacterium | reverse complement strand
GTCGCGAGGTTCCGGTAGCAGAGCTCCTCGTCGATGTCGAAGCCCATCTGGGTGAGCTTCACCGAGACGTTCACCTCGACCCCGGGTCCCGCCGCGGAAAGCCGGTCCAGCATCTCGATATACTGGTCGCGTGCCCGCTCCGCCTCCGGCTCCCGGCCCACGCTCTCGCCCAGGAGGTCGAGCGAGGTGGTCACGTTCCGCGCGGCCAGCCTGCGGGACGCCTCGATGGCTTCGCCCAGGTCCTCCCCGGCCACAAACCGACGGTAGAACGGCCTCACCAGCGGATTGCGCCGGACGAAGTCGAAGAGCCACTGCTGTTCGGAGAGCCACAGGAGGCTCTGGCGGATCATGGCAGGTCGTTGGTTAGGGTGGCTGTTTGCTGGTCGCCGTTGGCGGGGCCGCGGAAAACCTAGGCCCGACCCGGGAGGCCAACAAGCGAGGGCAGGGAACGATGGAATACTTGAATAGTCAATTATCCAGGCGGTAGGTTCCATCCATGTCCGAACCGACCAGCCGCACGCAACGGGACATCCGGCAGTCCAAGCCGTTCAGGTCCACCGCCCACGAGGCGACCATCGCACTCGTGAAGACCGCGGATGACGTGCGCCGTCATGCCGATGAATTCCTGGCCCCGCACGCCCTGACCGCAACGCAATACAACGTCCTCCGCATCCTCCGGGGTGCCGGATCCAAGGGCATCGCCACCCTCGAGGTGGCAGACCGGCTGGTGCAGCGGGCGCCGGGCATCACCCGCCTGCTCGACCGACTCGAGGCGAAGGGACTGGTCCTGCGGGAACGGTGTCCGAGTGACCGCCGGCAGGTGCTCTGTTTCACCACGCCCCGCAGTGCGCGCCTGCTGGAGTCGCTCGACCAAGGCGTCGCCGAATTTGATGAGCGGGCGATGAATGCCTTGTCCGACTCGGAGCAGGGGACACTCATCGGGTTCCTGGACCGGATCCGCGCGTCGTTGGACGGTTGAACTGACCGGGAACCGGGATCAGAGGGTCCGCGTTTGGTTGATTAGTCAAGCATTGACTACTCAGCTAAAGGAGATGACCCATGCTCGCCCGGATTTTCGCGACCGACAACCGCCTGCACCTGACCCTGCTCCGCTTGGCGCTCGCACTCGTCCTCTTCCCCCACGGGGCCCAGAAGGCGCTGGCCTGGTTCGGCGGCCCCGGCTTCTCCGCCACCATCGCCGGAATGGGCCAGGGGTTCGGGATTCCCGGCCCGCTCGCCACCATCGCCATCCTGACCGAGTTCCTGGCGCCTCTGGCCCTGCTGCTCGGTCTTGGGACCCGGATCGCGGCAGCCGGCATCGCCGTGCTGATGGGCGTCGCCGCCTCGTTTCACCTGCCGAACGGGTTCTTCATGAACTGGCTCGGCAACCAGGCGGGCGAGGGGTACGAGTTCCACATCCTGGCCATCGCGATCGCCCTGGCGCTGGTCATTGGCGGCGGAGGCGCGTTGGCGGTCGACCGCAGGATCGCAACCCGCGTCACCGGCCCGCGGGAAATGCCGGTGACTCGCCTCCGGCGCGCCGCCTGACCGGCCGACGCAAGGGTGAGGCGTCACTGCAACGGGCACCTCCGGGGCGGAGCGTCTACACCACAACACCGGCTGAAGCGATTGCGCTACTGCCAGTCGAGCCGAGCGAAGTCGATGTCGCGGGAGGATGGTTCAAGTCATTCTCCCGCAATGCTTTGCCGTGAGGTGGCCGGAAGAGTTGCTGACCGGGCCAGTTTCGCCGACCTTGGCACATCCGTCGCGTTTGGGGTAACCCAGCGGCGCGCCTCCCCGGCGCCGGACCAGCCAGGGATACAAATGAGCGAACTTCGAGACTGGACCGATGACGCGATCCGGGGGGCGGCCCTCCCCGCCCTCGTGGCGCTGGTCAGTTCCTGTGCCTCGCTGTCCCCGAGCGAGTCCCTCCCGCCGGGTGCCCAGCCAGTCGAGGCACCGGTCGAGTACGCGACTTGGTGGAACGCGACCGAATCCTGCTCCCAGCTGGCCGGGTCCTTCGACCGGGTCGAGTGGTACGTCGTTCCCGGAGTCTCCTCGTTCCAGACTGATGTCGGTGAAAAGGTGGGACTCTGGATCCGGAGCGGGAGCCGGCGTCAGATCGTGATTGCCGAGCGGTATCTCGAGCACGAAATGGTTGTCCGGCACGAGATGCTGCACGACCTGCTGTCCCGCGAGGGACACCCCGAGCCGTATTTTGCCGAACGCTGTCAACTGACCTGGGAAACGTGGGCCGAGGGCAGCTCCGACCTGGCCGCGGCCCACATCCACTAGGTAATTCCGGACATGACCCGGCCTCGCCGGGCGCGCGGGCGGTCACCTTCGGGCGGCCGCCCGCGTCGTTCAGGGGCCTCCAGGGAGGCGCTATCTTCCGCCGCCATGCGCGAACGCGACCGTCCCGTCTACTGGTGGCTCCTCGGTGGGGCTGCGCTCATCGCGCTGATGGTGATCGTGGGCGGTATCACCCGTCTCACCGGCTCGGGCCTCTCGATCACCGAGTGGGACCTGCTGGGGGGTGCGCTGCCGCCGCGCACCGACGCCGCCTGGCAGACGCTGTTGGGGAAATACCTCGCATCGCCGCAGGGCAGGCTCGACAATGCCCACTTCGCCCTGGCCGACTTCAAGCAGGTCTTCTGGTGGGAGTGGATCCACCGGTTCCTGGGCCGGTCGATCGGTGTGGTGTTCCTGGTGCCGTTCGCGTTCTTCGTCGCCACCCGACGCGTCACCTGGCCACTCACTGGCCGACTGGTCCTGATCCTCGCGATGGGCGCGGCACAGGGCCTCATGGGATGGCTGATGGTGGCCAGCGGGCTGGTGGACGATCCGCGCGTGAGCCACTACCGCCTAGCGGCGCACCTGCTGCTCGCGTTCGCGACGTTCGGGGTGGTGGTGTGGACCGCGATGGAGCTTTCGGCAGGACGGTGGGCGAACAGCCCGGGGCGTGCAGGAGCGCGACTCGAACCTGCGCCCGCCCGCCTGCCCGCGCTGCTGTTCCTCGCCCTGCTGGGGATTCAGGTGACCTATGGGGCGTTCGTCGCAGGGCTCCGGGCGGGATTCCAGTACAACACCTTCCCGACGATGGCGGGCGAACTGGTCCCGCCCGGGATGGGCGGGACTTCGCCCCTCGCGGCGCTCACCTCGAACCCGGTCACGGTGCAGTTCGTGCACCGCTGGCTGGCGCTCGCCGTGCTGGGGACCGCGCTGCTCTACTGGCTGCGGTGGCGGCGGGAGCCGGGTCTCGCCTCGGCGACACGGTGGATGGCGGGTCTCGCGCTGGCCCAGTTCGGGCTCGGCGTCCTCACCATCCTCCGGCTCCCGGCGAACCCCGTCTTCTGGGGCACCGTGCACCAGTCCGGCGCGCTCGCACTCCTCACTGCCGCGCTGGCCGTGCACTTCCGCGCTAGCGGGTCCATTCCGAGTAGGCCCGCGCCGGCTTCTGGCACTCCGGCCACGTCATCTGCTGCCCACTCTGGCGGTTGACCGGCAGCACCCGACGGTCCCGCGGGAGCTTCTCCGGCTCCTGGTCGGCCAGGTACACCAGCATCGCGGTCAGGGTCGCGTTCCGGCGGAGGTCGTCCGGGACGATCTTGTCGTAGGTGTCGCGGTTGGTGTGCCAGGTATAGGTGAAGTAGTCCCAGTTGAGCGAGCCGAGGCCGAATCCCGGGGCGCCGTAGCAGACGAAGGAGGCATGGTCGGTGCCGCCGCCGCCGGGAGTGCCGGGATTGGCGAGGTTGAGCGAGTCGGTCAGCTCGGACGGCAGCCGGGAAAACCACTTGCCGAAGGCGCTCCCGGCGCCGGTGAGCCCGGACATCGAGATCTGCCTCACACGCCCGGTACCGTTGTCCTGGTTGAAGAGCGCGTGCAGGCCGCTCACCACTTCGGGGTGGTCGGCCGCCCAGCTCCGCGAACCGATGAGTCCCTGCTCCTCCCCACCCCAGTGCCCCACGATGATTGTACGCTTCGGGTTCGGGTACGCCTGCCGCAGTATCCGCACGGCCTCGAGCATCGTAATCGTCCCCGTGCCGTTGTCGGTGGCCCCGGACGCACCGTCCCACGAGTCGAGATGGGCGGAGAGCATGATGTACTCGTCAGGCCTCTCCGACCCGCGGATCGTGGCGATGGTGTTCGCCACCGGCACCTCGCCCATGAACTCGGCATCGGCCTCGAGCCGGAGCACAGGGCCCTGCTTCTTCTCGGCCAGCCTCCAAAGCAGCCCGTAGTCCTCGCACGACAGGTCGAGCGCGGGAGTACGCTCGTTCCTGGTGCTGAAGATGCGGGTGACGCCCCAGCCGCCGCTCCAGGTGCTGGTGATCACCCCTGCGGCACCGGCCCGGTCGAGGGCCTCGTTGAGTGCGCGGTTGTCGAGGCCCGACTTCCGCATCCTCGCGGTCCAGGCATCGGTCTGGGCCCGGCGCTCGTCGGCCATCCTCGTCGCCGCGCCGGTGCTGCCGAACTTCTCCCAATTGTCCGCCGGACGGCAGCTGGCCTGCGCCGCGGACATGAGCACGAAGGCGCCCTTCACCGAGGGGAGCCAGGACGCATACGCGGCGCTGTCGGCCAGCTCAGGGAAGTTCACCACCCGCCCCTGGACCTTCCTCCTCCTGGTTCCCGGGCTCCACGCGAGTATGGTGGCCTCCAGGGTGCGCACCCGCGGCGCGATCAGGTCGAGGTGGGTGACGCCGCGCCGCCAACCCTTCCAGGTCCCGTAGGGTTCACGCCGCGCATCGACACCCCATCCCGCGTAGCTCGCGGCCAGCCATGCCTGCGATGCCTCGATGCCCGGCGTTCCCGTGAGCCGGGGGCCGATCGAGTCGGTGAGGACCTGGGCCAGGTCCATCACGCGCGAGCTGTCCACGCCCACCGACCAGATCCGACGGAGGACGGGATCGTCCATCGGGAACGTCTGAGCCCGCACCGGGGCAGCGAGCGGGACAAGGGACAGCGCGACGCCGACGATGCTTCGCTTCATCGTGACTCCAGTTCGGGACTCACCGCGGAGGCGCGGAGAGCGGCGGGGGCCGCGGAAAGCGAATATTGCCCGGGGAACGGCAGTCCCAACGCCTCGAGCCGTCTGAAGGTTTCTTCAGGGCTCCTCGGTGAACCGCCCGCCGCGGAGTCCCACCTCGAGGAGCGTGGGCGCGGGCGTGAAGCGCCGGCCGTAGACGTTCTCGAGCCCGCGCAGGATGTCGAGCACGCGGGACGAACCGATGGTGTCGATGGTGCGCAGCGGCCCGCCGCGGAAGGGCGGATAGCCGATGCCGAAGATCGCGCCGATGTCGCCATCCCGGGCGGAGCGCACCACGCCTTCGCCCATCGCCATGGCCGCCTCATTGAGCATGGCGTACACCAGCCGCTGCTCGATGGTCTCGGGGCTCACGGCGGCGCGCGGCTGGATTCCCAGCACCTCGTACGCGGAAGGGTCGGGGCCCGCCTTCTTGCCGTCCTCGTAGGTGTAGAACCCCTTCCCATTCTTCCGGCCCTGTCGTCCGGCGGCGAGCATCTTCTCCAACACCGGCGCGGGAGCGAGCCGCTCGCCGAACGCCTGGTGCATCACGCCACCCGCCTTGGCGCCCACGTCGAGTCCCACCTCGTCGAGCAGCGCCACAGGGCCGACCGGGAACCCGAACTTCGTCATCGCCCGGTCGATGGCCTCGATGGGCGTGCCCTCCGCGAGCAGGTGGCCGGCCTCGTTCAGGTAGGGCGAGAGGATCCGGTTCACCCAGAAGCCGGGCCGGTCGGCCACCACGATCACCGTCTTGCCCAACTTCCGCCCGAAATGGACCGCGGTGACGATGCTCTCGGGCGCAGTGCCGTCGTGGCCGATGACCTCGAGTAGGGGCATCCGGTCCACTGGGGAGAAGAAGTGCATCCCCAACACGTGCTCCGGGCGGCGCGAGCCCTGAGCGATCAGGCGGATCGGGATGGTGCTGGTGTTGGTGGCGAAGATGGCGTCCGGTGCCTCCGCCTCCACCTCGGCCAGGACCTTCCGCTTCACCTCGAGGTCCTCGAACACGGCCTCGATCACCAGGTCCGACTTGCGGAAGCCATCCCATCCCGCGGAGCCGCCCACCAGCGCCGCGAGCCTCTGGTGCTCATACCGCGTAATGCGGCGCCGCTCGAGCCGACCGTCGATGATCTTCCGCGCCACCTTGATCCCAGCTGCCACCCGGTCGAGTGCGGCGTCCTTGAGCCGGACCTCGACTTCGGCCTGTGCCACCGCGGTGCCGGCGATGCCCGCGCCCATGAACCCGGAGCCGACCACGCCGAGCAGGCTCACCGGCCGCGCCGTGGCGGTGACGCC
>JBOHSQ010000234.1:0-2555 GCA_050733295.1 Gemmatimonadales bacterium | reverse complement strand
ACGCCCATCCCCTCGAGTTCGTGGGGACCATGCCGGAGATGGACTGGCTCCCCACGTCACGCGAGGCCCACTGGATCGTTCGCGATCCGGCGACCGGCCTGGAAAACGACGCGATCCGCTGGCGCTTTCGCGTGGGCGATCGGGTGCGCCTCCGGCTCCGCAACGACCGGAGCGTGCTCCACCCCATGGCGCATCCCATCCACCTGCACGGCCAGCGGTTCCTGGTGCTGGCGCGGAACGGCGTCCCCCAGGAGCGGCTGGCCTGGAAGGACACCGCGATCGTCCCGGTGGGCGGCACCGTCGACCTGCTGGCGGAGATGACCAACCCGGGGAGGTGGATGCTGCACTGCCACATCGCCGAACATCTCAGCGCCGGGATGGCGACCGTGCTCCAGGTGGACGCGCGCTGAACCGGCCGGGGCTGGACACGCCCGGCGGCCAAGGTGACCTTCGCTGTTCGTCGTTCGCTTTTCGACCTCAGACCGTGAGTCCCCGATGCGTTCCCTGCTCGTCACTGCCGCATTCCTGCTCAGCGCAGCCCCGGTGGCCGCCCAGTCCTACTCCCAGCTCGCCAGCGGCCCAAGGCAGTTCGTCGCGGTGCCTGAATCGGTGGTGGCGCTGGTGGGCGTGCGGGTGGTGGACGGCACGGGGGCCGCGCCGAAGGATGACCAGACCATCGTGCTGAGCGGCGGGAAGATCGCGGCGGTCGGTCCCCGGTCGACGGTCCGGCCCCCGGCCGGCGCGCGGGTGATGGAGCTCGCGGGCCACACCGTTGTTCCCGGCTTCGTCGGGCTGCACAACCACACCTGGTATACGACGTCGAGCCGGGCCCAGCAGCTCAACGTGAGCGCGCCGCGGCTCTACCTCGGCAGCGGCGTCACCACGATCCGCACGACGGGGAGCCTGTCGCCGTACGTCGAGCTCAACATGAAGCACGCCATCGCCAAGGGTCAGATGGCGGGCCCCCGGATGTACATCACCGGCCCCTACATCACCGGCGAGAATACCTCGATCCGGATGTACAACGCCGTGGATAGCGCGGCCGCCCGCCGCCTGGTGGCCTACTGGGCCAGCGAGGGCGCGGAGTGGTTCAAGGTCTATACCCAGATCACCCGGGCCGAACTGGCCGCGGTAGTGGACGAGGCCCACAAGCGTGGCCTCAAGGTCACCGGGCACCTCTGCTCGGTCGGCTACCAGGAGGCGGTGGCGATCGGCATCGACCAGCTGGAGCACGGCCTGTTCGCCAACTCGGAATACGACCCTGCGAAGAAGCCCGACCAGTGCCCCGGTGGCGGGAACGACAGCCTGCTCAGCGCGCTCGACCTGAAGAGCCCGGCGGTCCAGGCGACCTTCCGCACGCTGGTGGACCGCAAGGTTCCGATGACCTCCACCCTCGCGGTGTACGAGCTCTACGTGGCGAACCGCCCGCCGCTGGAGCAGCGCGTGCTCGACGCGATGAGCCCCGAGACGCGGAGCGAATACCTCGAGACCCGCGCCCGCGTGTCCGCGAACCCGCAGTTCGCCATCTCGCCCGCGACCTTTGCCAAGGCCCAGGCCTATGAGCTCGCCTTCGTGCGCGCCGGCGGCCTGCTGGGCGCCGGCGTGGACCCGACCGGCATGGGCGGCGCGCTGCCCGGCTACGGCGACCAGCGCAACTACGAGCTGCTGCTCGAGTCCGGTTTTACTCCGGTCGAGGCGATCCAGGTCATGTCCGCCAACGGCGCCAAGGTCCTCGGCGCCTACGACCGGTACGGCTCGATCGAGCCCGGCAAGCTGGCCGACCTGGTCGTGATCAAGGGCGATCCCATCGCGACTCCCGCCGACATCCGGAACGTGACCGTGGTGTTCAAGGAGGGCGTGGGTTACGACGCGCCGAAGCTCACCGAATCGGTGAAGGGGTTGGTCGGAGTGAGATGAAACCCGCCCTCCGGAGATTGCGTCGAGAAGTGGGGAGTACGAGGGTCCAGTCCGCAACCACCGAACAGCGAACCGTGAGCTTCACATGCGCCGAAACGCAGGTCTGCTCCTGATCCTGGCCCTTCTGGCACCGTCTCCACTCCTGGCCCAGGCCGCGGCGCCCGCCGCGGGGGCGGCCGAGCGCGAGGTGATGGACGTCGTGGTTCGCCTGTTCGACGGCATGCGGAAAGGCGACAGCGGCATGGTCCGCTCGACCTTCGACCAGCGCGCGACGATGGCCACCGCCATGATCCGGCGCGATGGCACGCCCGCCTACCAGCGCGACGAATCGATCGAGGAGTTCGTGCAGGCGGTGGGGACGTCCCACGCGGAAACCTGGGACGAAAAGCTCTGGGATGCGAAGGTGCTGGTGGACCGCAACCTCGCCACCGTGTGGACGCGCTACGCCTTCTTCCTCGGCACCAAGTTCAGCCACTGCGGCGTGGACTCCTTCACCCTGGCCAAGGGTGCCGAGGGGTGGAAGATCCTCTTCATCGCCGACACCCGGCAGCAGCAGGGGTGCGAGCTGCCGCAGACCTACAGTCACTAGGCAGGTCGATGCGAACGAACAGAGCGGGGCCGGGCAGCTTGCCCGGCCC
>JBOHSQ010000233.1:0-7013 GCA_050733295.1 Gemmatimonadales bacterium | reverse complement strand
GCCCTAAACCCGCCTCGCCGACGCCGCGCGCGGCAGATCCCGCGCCGACCTGGCGAACGGCGAGGCCGGCGACCTGGTCGCGCAGGACTTGGGTGCGCTGCTCCAGGTCAGGCGCGCGGGTGACTTCGCCGACGTGATCGACACCGCGCGGCGCCTGGCCCGCCCCGGCGATGCGGTGCTGCTGAGCCCCGCCTGCTCCAGCTACGACATGTTCCGGAACTACGAGGAGCGCGGCGCCACGTTCCGCGCCGCCGTGGAGGCGATGTGAGCGACACCGTCATCCGGCATCCCGGCGAGTACCGGTGGGAGACCCGCCTCCTCGCCGTGGTGACCGCCACACTCGTGGTCTTCGGCGTCGCCAACAGCTATGCCGCCGTGGTCCTGCAGGAGGGCACCGCCAACGGCATGAAACAGGTGGTGGGCGCCATCCTCGGCCTGATCGGCCTCACGGTGATGGCGCGCATCGACTACCGCCGGCTCCGCCCGCTGGCCTGGCCGCTCCTCGGGATCACGCTCGTCTTCCTCGTCATCCCGCTGCTGCCCTTCACCCGCGGCATCGCGCCCACCATCAACGGCGCGCGCCGCTGGGTCGACCTCGGTCCCGTCGCCGTCCAGCCGTCGGAGGTCGCCCGCCTGGTGGTGGTCATCTGGTGCGCCATGCTGGCAGCGAAGAAGGGCGAGCAGGTGCGCCAGTTCAAGAAAGGGATGCTCCCCTTCCTTGTGGTGCTCGGCACCATTTCGCTGCTGGTGCTCTTCCAGCCCAACATGTCGATGGCGGTGCTCACCGCGCTCTGCGGGTTCCTGGTGCTGTTCTCCGCGGGCGCCAGGATCGGGCACTTCCTCCTCCTTGGCGTCGCGGCGCTCTGGTTCGTGTGGGAGCAGGTCGAGAGCGCGTCCTACCGCCTCGCGCGCGTCACCGCCTTCCTCGACCCGTCGGCCGCAGGCGAGGCCGCCACCCACCAGGTGCGCCAGTCGCTGATCGGCTTCGGCTCCGGCGGCTTCCTGGGAGTCGGGTTCGGCGAGGGCCAGCAGAAGCTCGGCTACCTGCCGTACGCCTACAACGACTTCCTGTTCAGCACCATCGGCGAGGAATGGGGCTTCCTCGGTGTGGCCCTCGTGGTCCTGCTCTTCACCATCTTCTGCCTGCTCGGCTTTCGCATCGCGCGCACCGCGGCCGATCCCTTCGGCCGCTATCTGGCCGGCGGGCTCACCGCGCTCGTGGGCGTCACCGCCGTGATGCACATGTGCGTCTCGATTGCGCTCCTGCCTACCACCGGGCTGAGCCTCCCCTTCATGTCCTACGGCTTGTCGAGCCTCGTCATCACCCTGCTCGGCACCGGGATCCTCATCAGCGTGGGCCGCCTTCGCGGCAAGCCGGCGCCCACTGCGCGCCCGGTGTCCCCCGCGCGCGTCGCCCGCTAGTCTGTGCCCGTTGTCCTGATCGCCGGCGGAGGCACCGGGGGCCACCTCACCCCCGCCCTCGCCCTCGCCGCGGCGCTCCGGCGCCGGGTGCCCGGGCTCGAGCCGGTCCTCGTCGGCGCCGAGCGTGGGATCGAGTCCCTCGTCCTCCCCAGCCGCGACTTTCGCCACGCGCTGCTGCCCAGCGAGCCGGTGTACCGCCGCCAATGGTGGCGGAATGCCCGCCTCCCCCTCGCCGGCCTGCGCGTGCTCCGCGCCCTGCGTGAGCTCTTCGCGCGCGAACGCCCTGTGGCCGCGATCGGCACCGGCGGCTACGCCTCGGCGCCCGCCATCTGGTACGCCGACCGCCGTGGGCTGCCCACGGCGATCCAGGAGCAGAACGCGTTCCCGGGCCTCGCCACTCGCTGGCTCGCGCGGCGCGTGGACCATGTGTACCTCGGCTTGCCGGAGGCCGCGCGCCACCTGCGGCCCGGGCGTCGCACCGAGGTGTTCGACACGGGGAATCCGATCACCCCGCCCGATCCCTCGCGCCGCCCGGCGGCGCTCGCGCGGTTCGGCCTCGACCCCTCCCGCCCGACCGTGGTGATCACCGGGGGAAGCCAGGGCGCGCTCGCCATCAATCGGGTCGTGGCCGAGTGGGTGCGCCGCGGCGGTGCGTCGGCGCTCAACGTCATCTGGGTCACCGGGAAGGGGAGCTGGCGCGAGTTCGCCGCCCTGCACGCGCCCCCCGCGCTGCACGTGGTGGACTTTCTCGACCCGATGGCCGACGCGTGGGCCGTGGCCGACCTGGTCGTGAGCCGGGCAGGCATGCTGACCGTGGCGGAGGTCTGCGCCTGGGGCCTGCCGAGCATCCTCGTCCCGCTTCCCACCGCCGCCGCCGATCACCAGGCCCGGAACGCCGAGGCGATGGCGCTCGCCGGTGCCGCCATGCATGTCCCGCAGTCGTCTTTCGACCCGGAAACGCTCACCGATGTGATCGGCGAGATGTTCAGCCTCGGGCTCCGGCGCGAACGCATGGCCGCCGCCGCCCTCGCACGCGCGAGACCCAACGCGGCAGCCGAGATAGTGTCGCGTTTCTTGACGCTGGTGGGGATCGCTCGGGCTTTTCCAAACTATCGTGCCGCTTTAGATTAGCGCATCCACGATGGCCCTGTTCGATGCTGGTGACCCGCGACCCCTCCACTTCGTGGGGATCGGCGGAGCGGGAATGAGCGCGCTTGCGCTTCTCGCCCGGCGTCGTGGGGTGCTGGTCACCGGATGCGATCCCGATCCCTCCGGCGCGGCCGACGTCGAGGCCCTCGGTGCCCGGGTCTGGGTGGGGCACGATCCGGCGCACGTCGAGGGGGCGCGGGCCGTCGTGGCCTCGGCCGCGGTGCCGCCCGGCCATCCCGAGCTTGCTCGGGCCGCCGAGCTGGGCATCCCGGTCGTGCCTCGCAAGGAAGCCCTGGCGCGCTACATCGAGCGTGGCCGCACCGTGGCGATCGCGGGTACGCACGGCAAGACGACCACCACCGCCATGACCACCGAGGCGCTGGCGGGGGCGGGCCTCGCCCCCACCGGCATCGCCGGCGGGCGGGTCGGTCTCTGGGGCGGCAACGCCCTGCCTGGCGGCGACGCGCTCTTCGTGGTCGAGGCCGACGAATACGATCGCGCCTTCCTCGAGCTTCGGCCCGACGTCGCGGTCGTAACCAACGTCGAGGCCGACCATCTCGAGGTCTACGGCACGCTCGAGGCCATCGAGGACGCGTTCGTCCAGTTCGCCGGGCCCGCCGCGCGCGTCATCGCCTGCGCCGACGACGCCGGCGCCATGCGGGTGGCGGCGCGGGTCGCCGGGGCGGTGTGGCGCTACGGGACGGCGTCCGATGCCGACCTGCGCATCACCGACCTCTCGCAGGACGCCGCCGGGTCCCGGGCACGCGTGGCCCTGCCCGACGGGACATCGGTCGAGCTTCGCCTGCGGGTGCCGGGCCTGCACAACGTCCGGAACGCCGTGGCGGCGCTCGGCGCGGCGCTCGAGCTGGGAGCCGCGCAGGAGCAGGTGCTGGGGGCACTTGCGGCGTTTCCCGGGGTGGGGCGCCGCTTCGAGCGGCTGGGCGAGGCGCGGGGCATCAGCGTGGTGGACGACTACGCTCACCATCCCACCGAGCTCGCGGCCACGCTCACGGCGGCCCGGCAGGCTTATCCTGGGCGGCGCATCGTCGCGGTGTTCCAGCCGCACCTGTTCTCGCGCACGCAGGCGCAGGGCGCGGCCATGGGACGGGCGTTGGCGGCGGCGGACCTCGTGATCGTCACCGACATCTATGCCGCGCGGGAGCGGCCGGTGCCAGGCGTGAGTGGGCGCATCGTGTCCGACGGGGCGGAGGCCAGCGGGGCCTCGGTCGTGTTCGTGCCCGAGCGCGCCGCGCTGTTTGGCAAGGTCGCCGAGGTGGTTCGCGAGGGCGACGTGGTGCTGACCCTGGGCGCCGGCGATATCACCCGCACCGGGCACGAGTTGATGGCATGGCTCCAGGCCGCCTGAAGCCGGGTTGGCTGGTCCTGGGCGCGCTGGCGCTCGTGGCGCTCTGGTTCGGCCTCCCCCGCGTCCTGCGGAACGTGGCGTTCTTCGAGGTCCGCCGGGTCGAGTTCGATGGCCTGCGCTACGGCAGTGCTGAGGAGCTCACCCGGATGCTCGACCTGGCGCCCGGCGCGAGCGTCTTCGACGACCTGTCGCCCCTGGCTGAGCGGCTGCGCGCCGCGCCCGGAGTGGTCTCCGTCGATGTGGGGCGGCGCCTGCCGGGCACGGTGCGCGTGCAGCTGGTCGAGCGGGCGCCGGTGGCGCTCGCGCCGGTGCGCGGCCGCCTCGGGCTGGTGGACTCGCTGGGGAAGGCGTTGCCCTGGGATCCGGCCCGGACCGCGCCCGACCTTCCGGTCGCGGCCCGGCCCGACTCCCTGGTGGGCAGGGTGCTGGCGCGGGTGCGGTCGCTCGATCCTGACTTGTTTGCGCGAATCTCGACCGCGGCGCGCGTCGGCGACCACGTTCTGGTGGAGGTCGCGGGACGCCGCTGGCGGCTCCCGGCCGACGTGACGGCGGAGGTGCTTCGTTCGGTGATGGTGGTGGCGGAAGAACTCGCGCGGCAGGGCCGCGAATACGAAGAGCTGGACGGCCGGTTCGCCCGGCAGGTGGTGGTGCGGGGGCTCGCGTCGTGAGCACCGCGCCCCAGCGCCTCGTCGCCGCGGTCGACATCGGGACCACCGCGGTGAAGGCGATCGTGGCCGAGGGCACCGGCGACGCCCGCAACCCCGGTGCGCGAATCCTCGGCGTCGGCATGGAGCGTTGCGCCGGGGTCCGCCGCGGGGTGGTGCGCGACATCGAGGAGACCACGCGCGCCATCCGGAAGACCATGCGCGACGCGGAGCGGATGGCGGGCGTCGAGGTGGGTGCCATCCTCTGTGGCATCGCGGGGGAGCACGTCGCGGGGCAGACCTCCACCGGCGTCGTGTCGATCACCGGCGGCGAGATTCGCACCGGTGACGTCGCCCGGGTGAACGACGTCGCCTCGAGTGTCCCGCTGGGCCGCGATCACGAGCTGCTGCACGCCATCCCCCAGGACTACCGGGTGGACCTGCAGCCGGGCATCAGCGAGCCCATCGGGATGACCGGCACCCGGCTCGACGCCCAGGTGTATCTGGTCACCGTCCTGGGCAGCGTGCCGGTCAACCTGCGCAAGTGCGTGGAGCAGGCCGGCTTCACCGTCGCGGAGTTCGTGCTGAGCCCGCTGGCGGCGTCGCTCGCCGTGCTGACCCCCGACGAGCGCGAGCTCGGCGTGGCCCTGGTGGACCTGGGCGGTGGTTCCACCACCGTGTCGCTGTTCCAGGCGGGGCGGATCCGCCACACGGCGTCGCTCCTCTGCGCCGGCGGCCACGTCACGACCGACATCGTGCACGGCCTCCAGGTCACGCAGCAGGAAGCCGAGCGGATCAAGGAACGCTTCGGCGCGGCCTACGAACCGCTGGTACCGGAGTCCGACGCGATTGACCTGCCCAGCACCCCGGCGCAGGGGCCGCGCACCGCCGCGCGCCGCGTGCTGGCGCACATCATGCACGCTCGGCTGCAGGAAGTGCTGGAGTTTGCATCGGACGAGATCAATCGTGCGGGGTATCACCAGCGGTTCCCCGCAGGTGTCGTCCTCACCGGGGGCGGAGCGCTCGCCCCGGGCATCGTGGAACTGGCTCGTGAAGTCTTCGCGGCCCCCGTCCGCGTCGGCGCGGCGGGCGCCGGCCTGACCGGGCTGGCGGACAGCGTGGAGTCGCCGCGATTCTCCGTGGCCGCGGGCCTGGCCCTCTATGGCGCCCGGCAGCTCGGCATCTCGGGGTTCGGGACCGGCGCGCGCAGGGGCGCGAGCGTCGAGAAGGTGTGGGGGCCGGTCAAGCGCTGGCTGCAGGACTTCTTCTGAGTCGACGGCGGGAATTCCAGGATATTGGTCGCATGATTCCTCCAGAGGGATGGCCGAGGGGGGCCATGTCATGGGCGACATGATCTTCGAGCTGGACGAGGCGGCGCCGCAGCAGGCGCGCATGAAGGTCGTCGGCGTCGGGGGCGGCGGGGGCAATGCCGTCAACCGGATGATCGACGAGGGGCTGGCGGGGGTCGAGTTCATCTCGGTGAACACCGACGCCCAGGCGCTGTCCGCCTCCAAGTCGCACCTCAAGGTTCAGATCGGCCGCAAACTGACGCGTGGGCTGGGCGCGGGCGCCCGTCCCGAGATCGGCCGGCAGGCCATCGAGGAGAACCGTGACGAGGTGGTCGCCGCGGTGCAGGGCTCGGACCTCGTGTTCGTGACCTGCGGCATGGGCGGCGGCACCGGCACCGGCGCGGCACCGGTCGTGGCCCAGGCCGCGCGCGACCTCGGGGCCCTGACCGTGGGCATCGTGACGAAGCCGTTCCTCTTCGAGGGCCGGAAGCGGATGCGCCAGGCCGAGATGGGCATCACCGACATGCGCCGCAACGTGGACACGATGATCGTCGTGCCCAACGAGCGGCTGCTCGCGGTGGTGGGGAAGCAGATCCCGTTCACCGAGGCGCTCAAGAAGGCCGACGAGGTGCTGCTCCACGCCACCCAGGGCATCGCCAGCCTGATCACCTCCACCGGCATCATCAACGTCGACTTCGCCGACGTCCGCACCATCATGCAGGACGGTGGCGCGGCCCTGATGGGCACCGGCATCGGCCGCGGGGAGAACCGCGCCATGGAGGCGGCCCAGCAGGCCATCTCCAGTCCGCTGCTCGACAACGTCTCGATCGCGGGCGCCACCGGCGTGCTCATCAACATCACCGGCGGCGACGACCTGACCCTGGGCGAGGCGACCCAGATCAGCGAGATCATCCATGACGCCGCGGGCGATGACGCCGAGATCATCTTCGGCGCCACCAACGACGCCGCCATGCACGGCGAGATCCGGGTTACGGTCATCGCGACCGGCTTCGACCGCGCCGTCACCGGGGACACCAGTGGCCGCTCCTCCCTGGGCGCTGGCGCCGCGGGCGTGCTCCACTTCCCCCGGGAGCGCCGCGTGCCCGCGGCGGGCCAGGTGCCCGCCACCGCGCAGCCCGCGAC
>JBOHSQ010000232.1:0-7511 GCA_050733295.1 Gemmatimonadales bacterium | reverse complement strand
GTTCTGGGTCGCGAGGACCAGGAAGGGCTCGACCAGCGCGTAGGTCTCGCCGCTGATCGTGACCTGCTTCTCCTGCATCGCCTCGAGCAGCGCGGACTGCACCTTGGCGGGGGCGCGGTTGATCTCGTCGGCCAGCACGATCTGGGCGAAGATGGGCCCGCGCCGCACGCGGAAGTCCTGAGTCTTCTGGTCGAAGACCATCGTGCCGATCAGGTCTGCGGGAAGCAGGTCGGGCGTGAACTGGATCCGCGAGAAGGTGAGGTGGACCACCTCCGACAGGGTGCGGACGGCCAGCGTCTTGGCCAGCCCGGGCACGCCCTCGAGTAGCACGTGGCCTCCGGTCAGGAGGCCGATCAGGAGTCGCTCGAGCATGAGCTCCTGGCCCACCACGCGGCGTCCCACCTCGCGGAGGGCGCGTTCGAGGAGGGCGCCGTCGAGCGCGGTGTCGGCGATCGTCTTCGTCGCGGTCATGAGGTCGAGTCGGCTCCTGGTATATCCGGACGCGCGCGCGCGCCCGAGGGTGTCAGCGTTCGCCCGGCGGCGCAAGCCGCACCGCGGCGTAGAGTCCCGCGATCTCTTTCGACGTGAGCGGACGCGAGGCCCCCACCGGCAGCTCGCCGAGCCGCACCGGACCGAAGCCCAGGCGGGCGAGCCGCTCGACCTTCAGGCCCATCTCCTCGCACCAGCGCCGGACGATCCGATTGCGGCCCTCGCGCAGCGTGACGTCGAGGATGCTCCGCCCCTCGCGGCCGGGCCGGACCCGGACCCTCTCCGCCTCGACCGGGCGGCCGTCCACCACGACCGGCTGCGCGGCGCGGGCACCGAGCTCGGCGGGACTCAGCCCGTGCACCAGCGCGGTGTAGCTCCGGGGCAGCCGCCACCGGGGATGGCCGAGGCGATGTATGGCGTCGCCGTCGTTGGTGAGCAGGAGCAGACCGGTGGTGTTGACGTCGAGGCGGCCGACGTAGCTCAGCCCCTTGGCGGCGGGGAGCACGTCGTAGACGGTGCGCCGCCCCTGCTCGTCCCGGCTGGTGGTGATGACGCCGAGCGGCTTGTGGAAGGCGACCCACCGAGGCGCCTCGAGTCGGACGCGCCGGCCATCCACGGTGATGGCCTGACGGGCAGGATCGACCTTGCTGCCGAGCTCGGCGACCCGGCCGTCCACGCGGACGCGCCCGGCCGTGATCAGCTCCTCCGCCTTGCGCCGGCTGGCGAGGCCGGCCTGCGCGAGCACGCGCTGGAGCCGGATGTCGCTCACGACTCCGCGACGACGGACGCGGCGGCCTCGGCCGCCTCGGCCTCCCCATGGGGACGGTGGGGATGCAGGGCGATGGAGAGTTCCTCCGCACGCGGCAGGTCGGCCAGGTCGCGGAGGCCGAGCAGTTCGAGCATCAGCGGCGTGGTGCCATAGAGGAGCGGCCGGCCGAGGCCCTCGGCCCGGCCCACCGCCTCGATGAGTCCGCGCTCCTGCAGCGTCCGCAGCACCCCGCTCGCGTTCACCCCACGGATCTCCTCGACTTCACCGCGGCCGACGGGCTGCCGGTAGGCGATGACGGCCAGCGTCTCCAGCATGGCGGCGGAGAGCTTGGGCGTCCGCCCCGCGATCTGGGCCCGCTCGATGGCCGCGGCGTAGATCGGCCGGGTGATGAGCTGCCAGCCGCCCGCAAGCTCCGCCACCTCGATGGCGTGCCCCTCGAACTCGTAGTGGTCGCGAAGCTGCTCCAGCGCCTGGCGCACATCGGCCAGCGTCGCGTCGGGCTCGAGATCGGCGAGCTCCTCGACGGTGAGTGGACGGGCGCTCGCGAAGAGCGCGGCCTCAATCAGCTGGGCGAGGGGACTCACGGGCGATCTCGAGTGGCGCGAACCGCGCCGGCTGGGAGATGAGGAGCTCGCCGCGGCGGGCGAGCTCGAGCAGGGCCAGGAGCGTCGAGAGAAGGCCGACGATCGTGGGATTGGGGCCGAGGGCCTCGCGCCAGGTGATCCGTCCGTGCCCTTCGAGCAGCGCCCGGATCCGGAAGGTGGCGCCCTCGACGTCGAGGGGCCGCGGCACGACGCGGTGCAGAACCGGGTCGGGAATGCCGGCGACGACGCGCTCGACTGCGGCGAGGAGGTCCACGAGGTCGAGCGTCAGCGGAGGCGGCGGCAGCTCGGGTCGGGGCGGAAGCCATCCGCGCCCATGCTGCTCGGCGCGCCGGTCGGCGGCGCGCCCGAGCCAGAGGGCGATCTCCTTCACCTGCTGGTACTCGAGCAGGCGCCGGACCAGCTCCGCGCGCGGATCCTCCCAGGCCTCGTCCTCCAGGCTCCGGGGCAACAGCATCTGGACCTTGAGGCGGATCAACCGGCCCGCCATCTCCAGGTAATCGGCGGCCTCATTGAGCCCGAGCTGGTGGATGGCGCGGAGGAACTGCTCGGCGATGCGCGCGACCGGGACGTCCGCGATATCCACCTGCTCCTCGCGGAGCAGGTGCAGAAGGAGATCGAGCGGACCGGCGAAGCCATCGAGGCGGACGACGAACCCGGCATCGGGCGCGGCGTCAGGCGCGGAAGCAGCGGGTGCCGCCGGCGGGACAGCCGTGGCGGCGGCGGCCTCGGCTGCGTCGCGGACGGGAGCGGTCGAGAGGAGGGTCTCCGTCACCGGTGCAAACTACAAGGTTCACCGGAGCCAAGTCAAAGCGCGATGCGGGGCAAAACGATGCAGCGCTTGACCTTGAGCGAGTTGCCCGGTATTGTTCACGGCTCGTAAAGCCCGGGGCCGTGAGCCCCGCCACCAACTTTCAGCAGGCGAGGACGTCGTGCCCCGGATCAAGTCCGCCAAGAAGCGCATGCGGCAGACCAAGACACGCACCGCGCAGAACCGTGCCCAGCGGAGCGAGCTCCGCACCGCGGTTCGCAAGGTGCGGAAGGCGGCCACGCGCGCAGAGGCGGAGCAGGCGCTGACCCAGGCGTCCCGGCTCCTCGACCGCGCGGGCCGGAAGAACATCGTGCACAAGAACCAGGCGAGCCGCACCAAGGGGCGCCTGGCCAAGTTGGTGGCCGCCAAGCAGTAGGCGGTGAGCAGTGATCGGTGAGCGGGGTCCCGCTCACGACGAGGCCCTCCGATCCCGTGGATCGGAGGGCCTGATGCTTTCCGCGACTTCCCTGCCTACAGCGCCGCCAGCTCTGCCCCGCACTTCTCGCAGTACCACTCGGTCGGCCGGTTCATCGCGCCGCACTCGGCGCACTTGAGCGTCCGGGCGCCGGTTGCGGCGCCAGCGGCCGGCAGGGCGGCCGGTGCCGATGGAGCGGGCGCCGCCGCCTTGCTCTCGGTGCGGGCCGGCTTCGATTCCTCCGACACCGACTTGAGGAAGGCGAGCTCGTCGTTGGGCGGCGTGCGGCGCTCCGACTCGAGCACGATGGTCCGCGGTGGCACCTCGGGGCCCTTGCCACCTACCGGCCGCGGCTCGAACCGGGGAGCACTCGGCGTGGACGCCGGCGGGCCGGCCGGCGGCGGAAGCTGGCTCAGCAGGTCGGGGACGGTGATTTCCGGCTCGCGGACCGGCGGCTTCGGTGCGGGAGGTGGCGGAGGGGGTGGCATCGCGGCACGCGGGGCCGGCTTGGGTGGCGCCGGGGGTGCGATGAGTCCCTGCACGTCCGCCAGGCGGCTGATCTCGCCGGCGACCTTCTCGAGCTGGGAGCGGGTCTCGCCCAGCGACCGGTCGCTTTCCTTCCGGTTCTTCTCGAAGGTACGGTCATCGTATTCCCCGACCGCGTGCCGGAGTTCGGCCTCGGCCAGCGCCTCGGTGACCTCGCGCTCCCGCTCACTCAACTCGTCCTGCCTGATCCGGAGGTCGGCGAGCTGGTCGGCGATCGCGCCCTGATGCTCCCGAAGTTCCTGCAGGGTGGCCTCGAGCCGGGACTGGTAGTCCTCCCGCACCTTGTTCCGGACGGCATCCGGCGCGCCCCCGGAAGCGGCATCCAGCCGTGCGATCCATTCCTCGTACTGCTGGCGCCGCGCCAGCAACTGATCGATCACGGCCATCACGTCCTGCGGCGTGCGGTCGGCCATCGTGGTGTCCTCGAGGGGGAAGGCGGCCTCTCGCGCGGAAAGGGCCTCAAGGCGAATCTAATGCCGGACCCCGCCCCGGGCACCCCTTCCCGCCCTCGCCCAGGGGCTCAGCCGCGCTCGTAGACCACGCGGCCGCCGACGATGGTGAGGTCGGCCCGGCCGGTCAGGGATACGTCCCCGAACGGGGTATTGCGGCTCTTGGAGAAGAATCGTGCGGGGTCCGCGGTCCAGCTTGCCGCCGGGTGCAGTACGACCACGTCGGCCGGCGCTCCGGTCGAGAGCGTCCCGCCGGGCAGCCGGAAAATGCGGGCCGGCGTGGTGCTCATCCGATCGATGAGCTGCGGCAGGGCCAGCAGGCCCGGCTCCACCAGCTCCTTCACCGCCAGGCCGAACGCCGTCTCGAGTCCGAGGATGCCGTTCGGGGCCAGGTCGAACTCCCGTTCCTTCGCGTCGTAGTGGTGGGGCGCGTGGTCGGTGGCGATGACATCGATCGTCCCGTCGCGAAGCGCCTGCCGGATCGCCTCGCGGTCGGCGGCCTCACGGAGCGGCGGGTTCATCTTGGCGTTGGTGTCGTAACCCTCGACTCGTTCATGGGTGAGGGCGAAGTGATGCGGGGTGGCTTCCGCGGTCACCCGCAGGCCCTTGTCCTTGGCCCTCCGGATCAAGTCCACCGAGCCTCGGGTGCTCATGTGGCAGAGGTGGACATGGCCGCCGGTGAGCTCGGCCAGGAGGACGTCCCGGGCGACCATGATCTCCTCGGCCGCCGCGGGGATCCCCTTGAGGCCGAGCCGGGTGGAGACCAGGCCCTCGTGCATCGCGCCGCCGGCGCTCAGCGTCGGGTCCTCGCAGTGGTCGGCGACGGGGATGCCGAACACCTGGGCGTACTCGAGCGCCGTCCGCATCAGGTGGCTGGACACCACCGGCCGGCCGTCGTCACTCACCGCCACCGCGCCCGCGCCGACCATCTCGCCGAACTCGGTGAGCTGCTCCCCCCTCTGGCCGATCGAGATGGCGCCGATGGGGTAGACCCGCGCCTTCCCCGCCCGCATCGCCTGCCGGATGATGAACCCGACGGCGGCCTGGTTGTCGGTGATCGGGTCGGTGTTCGGCATGGCGCACACCGCCGTGAACCCGCCGGCCGCCGCCGCCATGGCGCCGGTCGCCACGGTCTCCAGGTCCTCCTGCCCCGGCTCGCGCAGGTGCACGTGCAGGTCGATGAGGCCGGGGGCCACCACCTTGCCCGTCGCGTCGATGACCCGCGCGCCCTCCGGGGTCCCGATGCCCACTCCCACCGCCTCGACCTTGCCGTCCAGGAGGAGCACCTCGGCCCGACCATCCGCACCGCGCGAGGGGTCGATGACCCGCCCGCCGGTGATGAGTATCGGGCGGTTCACGAGTCGCTCCCCGCGGTGCGCCAATCGGGCGACCCACCGGCCAGCAGGTAGAGCACCGCCATCCGCACCGCCACGCCGTTGGTGACCTGGGGCAGGATGACGCTGTGGGGGCCGTCGGCGACGTCGCTGTCGATCTCGACGCCGCGGTTCATGGGGCCCGGGTGGAGGATGAGCAGGTCCCTGGGCGCGCGCGCCAGGCGCTCGGCGGTGACGCCGAAGACGCGGTTGTACTCCCGCAGCGAGGGGATGAATCCGGCCTGCATCCGCTCGAGCTGGAGCCGGAGCACGTTGAGGGCATCGGCCCACTGCACGGCGTCCTCGACCCGCGGCAGCACGGTCACGCCGAGCTCGCGCACGTCGCGGGGCAACAGGCTCGGCGGCCCGCAGACCGCCACCTCGGCACCGAGCTTGGTGAGCCCCCAGATGTTGCTCCGGGCGACGCGGCTGTGCAGGACGTCGCCCAGGATTGCGATCCTGAGGCCGTCAATCCGCCCGAAATGGTCACGCAGGGTGAGCATGTCGAGCAGCGCCTGGGTGGGATGCTCGTGCTTCCCGTCGCCGGCGTTGATGACGTTGGATCGGATCCGATCGCCGAGGAACTGGGCCGCGCCCGAGGAGGGGTGGCGGATGACGACCATGTCGATCCGCATCGCCTCGAGGTTCCGGGCCGTGTCCACGAGGGTCTCGCCCTTCGAGACCGAACTGCCGCTGGCGGCGACGTTGACGGTGTCGGCCGACAGCCGCTTCTCGGCGAACTCGAACGAGATCCGGGTGCGGGACGAGTTCTCGAAGAAGTGGTTGACGATGGTCTTGCCGCGGAGGGCGGGCACCTTCTTGATCGGGCGCTCGCTCACTTCCTTGAACGGCTCCGCCGTATCCAGGATGAGCCGGATCTGCTCGGCCGAGAGCGGCTCGAGCCCGACCAGGTCCTTGCCGAGGCAGGCGTCGGTCATGCGGCCCCCCGGACCAGCTCCACGGCATCGCGCCCGTCGAGCTCGCTCACCGACACCTCGACGCGATCGCCCGGCTGGGTGGCTACGGTGAGGCCGGCGATGTCCGGCTGGATGGGCAGCTCCCGGCCGCCGCGATCGACGAGGACACAGAGCAGGATCCGCCGGGGCCGTCCGAAGTCGGCGAACTCGTCCATTGCCGCGCGCACGGTGCGCCCGGTGTAGAGCACGTCGTCGACGATCACGACGGTCGTGTCGTCGAGGGTGGACGGCAGGCGCGTCTCGCTGACCACGGGACGGGGCCCGATGGCCTGGAGGTCGTCGCGATAGAGGGTGATGTCGAGCTTGCCGCGGGGGATTTCGACGGATTCGGCGCGTCCGATGAGGCCGCCGATCCGGTCGGCGAGCTCCACGCCACGGCGCTGGATCCCGACAAGAATGAGGCCGGAGGTTCCCCCGGCCCGTTCAACGATCTCCGACGCCATTCGCTGGAGGGCCCTGTGAATGGCCGTGGCATCGAGGATTGTGGTGCGGGTCGGCACGAGGCGGGAAAGTAGGGGGTGAAGGGTGAAAGGTCAAAGGTCGAAGGCCCTTCGACTTCGGGCCTTCGACCTCCGCCCACCTCACAGGGGCGCCGTGCGAACCCAGACCTCCGACTGCCCCACACGCGGGAGGGGCATGACCGACTCGGGATCCTTCATGTCGGGGCGCGCGGCGTGCTTCGCGTGATGAGCCTCGACGGTCGTTTCGCTCCACGCTACCACCAGCGAATCGGCGGTGACGCCGAGCACCGGGAAGGTGGCGGCGCGCCCCTCCCCACTCACCCGCACCCGCGAGCCAAAGGTGCTCCCGCCATCACGGGAC
This sequence comes from Gemmatimonadales bacterium, assembly GCA_050733295.1. Lineage (GTDB taxonomy): Bacteria > Gemmatimonadota > Gemmatimonadetes > Gemmatimonadales > GWC2-71-9 > JAICEH01. The sequence continues at coordinate 258 of JBOHSQ010000232.1, read as the reverse complement.
TCGCGGAGCAGCACGGCGGGCTCGGCGCCCAGGCCGTCGTCCCACGCCACCACGACCCTGCGCCCGGGCGCAGTGGCAAGCTGCACGTGGGCGGGCCGGGACCGCTCGCCCGTTGCCATCGGCTGGCTGGCGAAGGTGACCCCGCCGTCGTCGGATCGGGCGTACCAGACCCCGGCCTCGCCCGCCTTACCGGTCCACCAGGCGATGTGAATGCGGCCCTGGTCGTCGAGGCGCATCGAAGGGCCGGCGTGCGGGCAG
>JBOHSQ010000231.1:0-8283 GCA_050733295.1 Gemmatimonadales bacterium | reverse complement strand
GAGTACCACGGCGCGCCCGAAGGCCCCGGCGCTGTCGCGGTCGGCGGGCGCCAGCATCTCCGCGAGGGCCCAGCCGCGAGTACCGGAGCGCGCCACCCACACCGCGCCCTTGCCCGACTCCCGTCCCGGTGCCCCGAAGAGCGCGGTGTTGCCCTGCAGCGCGACCGAGGCACCGAAACGATCGCCCTCGGCCGCATCCGGCACGAAGAGGCGCACGAGCTGACGCCAGGAGGTGCCCCCGCTCCGGGCGAAGATGTAGACGGCACCCTTCCGCTTCGCGTCGTCCGGAGCGCCAATGGCGAGCAACGTCCCGTCGTAGGTGATGGCGGAGCCGAAGCCGTCACCGACGGTGCCTTCCTGCGCGCGAAGCACGGCCAGCTCGACCCACTCGGATCCGCTGCGGCGGTAGACGTAGACGGCGCCCGGCGCCGCCGAGGGCATCGGGAAGCCGGCAACGACCGCAGTGCGGCCGACGAACAGGAGGTCGCCGTGGGCGAGCAACGCTGCCGCATATCCGATCGCGGGGCCGGCGATGCCGGAGGCGTTGGTCTGGGCCGCCGCGGCGAGCGGGGCAAGGGCGAGGGCCAAGGCCACGGCGATGACGCGGGTGACGCGGTGGCCAGGCGAGGCAAGGAGAACGACGGGGGACCAAGAACGGGACATGAAGCGCCTCACAGGGGGGCGAGATGGAACTCCGATCGAGAGGACGGCGAATCTATGTGCAAGGACGGACGCGGCAAGCGGAGGGAAGTTTCGGGCGGGCAAGCGGGCGGGCGGGAAGTGGGAGGGAAACGTCAGGGATTCACTGGTGGACGCGCGATTCACGTGGGGCTAAGTTCGCCGCCCCACTCATCGTGAGCACCGCGAAGATGCGAAGCCCCCTCGTCCCATTCCTGGCCGGGCTCGGCCTGCTGTTCCTCCCCTCCGCATCCGGTGCGCAGGAGCGGGTGGAGTGTGTGGCCGACACCATGCCGGGCGTCGTGTGGCGCACCCGGGAGAGCCGGGTCCCGCTCGCCCGGCTCGCGCCCTACCTGGCGCCCATCTTCTGGTTTTCCCCCGACGAGCCGAGCCTCGGCGAGGCGGAGGGCCCGGCGATCCGGATGCCGGAGACATTCCCGGCGGATACGCCGGCCGACGCCCCGGTGGTCTACTGGCAGTTCAACAAGGTGGTGTCGCGGCCGCGCGCCGACGGCGACCCGGTGGACCGGAGCGACTCCTCAAACATCGTCCTCGACCTCGACCGCACCGCGGCCTTCGAGCTCTCCTTCCTGGCCTACTTCCGCGACGAGCTGGGACTCGGCGCCCACCCACACGACATCGAGCCAGTGGAGTTCAGGGCCATCGTGGTGCGGGGGGACGACCTCCACAGCCTGGACCTTCCGGACTGCGACCCCCGGGACCGGATCATCTTCATCACGCGCAGCACGGGGAAGGCGCACGGCCTGGTGTGGTTCTGGAACGTGCTCGAGACCGACCAGTTCACCAAGTTCCCGATGCACCTGCTGGTGGAGGAGGGGAAGCACGCGCTGGCCACCGACAAGAACGGCGACGGAGTATTCACGCCCGGCTACGACGTGAACCGGCGGATCAACGACGCCTGGGGGGTGCGCGACGTGATCAGCACCGGGCGCACCTTCTCGGGCGGGTTCGAGCCGTGGATGGCGAAGCAGCGGCGGCCCGAGCACCGGGTCCTGCCACCGCTCCCGGGGGACAGCCCGCTCCGGCCGGTGCTTCAGCGCATCGCGCGGCGCACCCCGGTGGCGACCTACGAGCTACGGCCCTTTCCGGGCATGCCGATCGCGGGCGACGACCACGCCCTGCAGCACATCGTGGCGGGGCACGTAGTGGCGAACCCGCCGGTGGTCACGTCGGCGCGGTCGGGGTCGGAATGGCGGGAGTTCGTGGATGAGGGTGCGGCGCTCAAGTCGCTCTCCATCGCCTATCACTTCGACGGCGAATCGGGTTTCTCTTTCGTCTTCCCGTTCTTCATCGTGAAGCACCTGGAGGATCCGCTCGCCGGCGGGTACATCGTCCACCGGATGTACTTCAAGGATGAGGACCTGCGCGACTTCGGCTGGATGGCAATGTACACGCCGTCGGCGTCGCGCTGGATGGACACCTACTTCGCGGCGGGTGTCGAATGGGACAAGGAGCCGGACGCGGATGGCGAGCTCCAGTCGGAGGCCGATTTCGTGCTGGAGACCGGGTTCAAGTTCCGGGTGAACGTCCTGCACTCGCCGATGAAGTTCCTGGGGATGCTCACGCCGTACTGGGGACTCCGCACCGGCATCCGGAATACCGGGGCGTTCGACATCAACAAGTTCACGTACGTGCTGGAGGTGGGGGCGGGATCGTTCTAGGCTGGCGGGCGGGACAGACGGGCGGAGACGGGCGGAGACGGGCGGAGCTGCCCAACCGCCGCCGTCCGCCCGTCCCTGTTTCGCCCTACCGCGCCTTGCCGAAGAACACGCGGAAGTACCAGGTGCGATTCATGATGTCGGTGTTCTCGATGGCGTCGGAGAGCGCGAAGTTGTAGCGCACGTCCAGCCCGAAGAACTTGTCGCCCGACACCTTGGCGAGCTGCAGCCCGGCGGGCAGTCCCCATTCATCGCCGTTGGCGATGTCGCAGACGTCGTCGACCCCGATGACGTTGGCCTCCTCGCTGCAGCTGATCTTGAACGCCCACGAGACGCCGCCATAGAATCGCATCCGAGCCGAACCGGTCTGCCCCAGCGGCACCACGCCACCGAAGGTGAGCGACGGTTCGATGTAATCGATGTGCAGATCTCCCCCGCCCTTCTGCACCCAGCTCACCTCGAAGACCGGGGCGGAGCGCCCGTAGTTGCCACCAACGAATAGTCCGGCCGTCCCACCCCACCGGGAATCGGTGTCGTTGTAGTAGTTGCTGAGGTCGCTCAGGGTGGCACCGCCGATGATGCCGGCAAACTTCTGGCCCTGTCCCTGGGCCAGAGCCGGGCGAGCCCCTGCCAGGAGCAGCGCACAGGCAACCACGGGGATGAGCCACCGGCGGGCTGTTTCGCGGACTCGCATCGGGTCTCCGGTCAGAGGGTGGTGGGACCGAGCTTCTTACGGCCGGGACGCAGGGAATGTTCCGCACCTACCGCGACGGCGCGGCGGGCTTGGCGGACGCGGAGTAGGCCTGGGCGGTCATCGGCGTGTGGCCGACCGCCTGGTCGATCGCCACGGTGCCGGTCGGGAACCGGTCGCCGTCGGGCCACAGATGGAAGATGATGCCGTCGGTCGTGGCGACGAGGTCGGCGACCTTCTTCGCCTCGTCGGCCGGCAGGCCATGCACCTGCACCCGACCGGTGGCGATCTCGAGGGCGTGGTCGTGGAAGTTGGCGTTCCAGGTGCCGAGCGAGACGGCCGGACGGGTGAGGGTCTTGGCCACGATGTACTCGACGCCCATCAGGGGCGCGCCCGGCTCATTGGTGTTGAAGAGCTGGCAGACGATGATCGGGTCCGGCGCGATGGGCTTGCACCAATGGTGTACCGGCTCCGAGGCGTGGCCCTGGTAGACGTGGGGCGCGGTGACGTGGATGGCGTACCCGTCGGCGGGCGTGGCGGGCGCCGCCGGGGCGGCCGGCTGGGCGGTGAGCGCCATCGGAATCGCGGCCAGGGCCAGCGCGGCGAGCGCCGAACGGGGATGTGCGAAGTGGAGCATGGGGATCCCTCCCTCAAGGGACTGACGCCGGGCGGGGGTCGCGTCGGCGCCTTATGAAATGCGCCGCGGCGGAGAGGAGCGCAAGGAGGGCCGGCGGCTACTCCAGCTCGTCGATGGACCGGGGCCAGTCGTTGCGGAGCAGGCGGGAAAGCGAGCGATCCGCGAGGACCCGGCCGCCGGTCTGGCAGCGGGCACAGTAGTTGGTCTCGTTCTCCGCGTACCGGATGCGCTGGACCGGGGCGCCGCACACCGGGCACGGCTGACGGAAGCGGCCGTGCACCGCCATGCCGTCGCGGAAGGCGGTGACCTTCTCCGGGAAGCCGTCCCCCGTATCGGCGCGGAGGCGCGCAGTCCAGTCGGCCAGGGTGACGTGGACCGCGCGATGGAGGCGGGCCATCGCCTCGTCGTCGAGGTGCCTGGTGAGCTGCAGCGGCGAGAGGCGGGCGCGGTGCAGGATCTCGTCCGAGTAGGCGTTGCCGATGCCGCTCAGGAGCCGCGGGTCGGTAAGCGCGCGCTTGAGGGTGTGGTTCTCGAGGCGCACGCGCGCGGCGAAGTCCCCCAGCGATGCGCCCATCACCTCGAGGCCGCCGCGATCGAAGGCGACGAGGCCAGCGCGGCCCTCGGTCAGATGGATCGCGGCCCGGCGCCTGGAGCCGGCCTCCGTCAGGAGGAGGGTGCCGGTCGGGAAGGTGAACGAGGCGAGGCTTCGGGGACGGGCCGGCGGACGGGCGGACAGGCGGGCAGGCGGGCCGGCGGACAGGCGGGCGGCCCAGCGCAGGCGGCCAGTGATCATCAGGTGAATGACGATGAAGCGATCGCCCTCGAGGCCGAGGACGATGCGCTTGCCGATGCGCTCGAGTGTCTCGACCCGGCGGCCCTCAAGGTCCGCAGGCGGCGGGAAAACGGAACGGAGGACGAAGGGATCGCCCACGACGAGGCGCTCGAGCGGCTGCCCGAGGACGCGCGGCGCGAGGGCTTCGAGGTAGACGACGATGTCGGGGAGTTCGGGCACCGGAAGACGGTAAGGCGGGAAGGCCGAAGGGCGGAAGGGGCCTCACCGCCTGGTACGCCGTTTGGGGCTGACGTCGTCGCGGACGATGCGGCCCATGAGCACGGCGGCGTCCTCCTCGGCGATGAGGCCGCGCTTGCGATAGCGGTCGAGCTTGCCGAGCCGGATCCACGCTTCCCAGCGGGCGCCGAGGTGGCGGCGGGCGGGTTCGAAGATCCAACCGAAGATTCCCTCGATCAATCGATGCATCACGATTCCGCTGCCCATGCCGAGGCTCAGCACCGCCTCGGCGCTCCAGCCTTCGGGAATGAGCTGGGGAGCAAACCAGAGCACCACACCCGACGCCACCACGCCGATCGCCCCTCCGAACGGCAGGTTTCGGAGCACGCTCGAACCGGCCTGGGTGACCCAGTTGAACGCCGCCTTGAGCGTCGAGATACGGGGCGCGGTGTTCTTGAGCATCGTCACGTCACCTTCCGGTTCCTGAACTCGAGGGCGATGCCGGCGAAGAGCAGGCCGGCGAGTGCGAGCCGGACCGGCGTCGCGACGGGATCACCTGCCGAGGCCGGCGGTCGCCGGAGAGCGGCGCTCGCGGGGTGCGGGGAGTCGGGCAGGCGGGCGAAGAGGAGAACGGCGAACGCGGCGGCGTAGACCAGGAGCCGGGTGCCGGTGGCAACGAGCGAGAGAGTGGCAGACATCGTACCTCCAGGTGACTGACCCTGGAGGAGGCATCAGGCGTGCCGCGGGCAGGACGGGCAGGACGGGCGGGACGGGCGGGAGGGATGTCCGGGGGTCGGTACAGGGGGCGTCACAGGAGGGGGACGGGCGGAGACGGGCGGAGACGGGCGGTACGAGCGGGATGGGCGGGATGCGCGGGATGGGCAGGACGGGCGGTAGCATCCTCCCGTCCTGCCGTCGTTCCCTCACGGCGTGATCGGCCGTGCGATGAAGGTCACAATCCGGCCCGTCGCCGCTTCCCGCGCGCGGCCGGTGATGACGCCGTCGTCGTTGATGTCGCCCGCGATGATGAGGCTGTCGGGGTAGGCGGGGTCCACGATCGAGTTCAGGTCCACCAGCGTCCCATCCTGCCAGAGGAAGGCGCGGCTGCCCGCATCGCCGGAGGAGACGCCCACCACCTGGCGGAAGATGTTGATGCCGAGCCCCTGGCTGGTGCTGTCACCAGGCAGGCGGCCGAGATCCTGGATGCCACCTTCGGGTGTCCACAGGACCGCGTGGGCGATGAACTCGCCGAGCAGGTCGCGCGCATCCTGGGGGTTGGAGAACCCGGTGATGTCGCCCGCCTGGTTGATGGCCATCGGCGTGTGCCAGCTCGTGCCGCCCAGGTCGTCGAGCGGGACCACCTGGCCCTGCTCCCAGAGCACGGCGTGCTGGGCGCTGAAGCGCCCCACCGCCTGGTCGCACTCGCCCGAGATGCCGACCGCCTGGCCCTTCTCGTTGATGCCGGTGGCCGCGGAGGTCGAGTCGCCGGGGTGGGGCGGCAGCTCGACCATCGTGCCCTTCTTCGGCTCCCACAGCGCGGCGCGGAACTGGAGCGCCTGCAGCGGCAGGTCGCAGGTCGGGTCGTGCACGAGTGTCTCGGCCCAGCCGACGACCTGACCCCGGCTGTTGATGGCGGTGGCGAAGCCGTTGTCGCCGCCGAAGGTGGGAAGGGCCGTCATCACGTCATTCTCCCAGAAGAACCCGACGCAGGTACTGTCGGACGCGGGGAGGAACGCGCCACAGCTCCAGGTCCCGGGAAGCGTGTCCAGGATGCCGGTCTGGGAGATGCCGACGACCATCCCGGAGTTGTTCACGCCCCCGGCCCACAGCACCGCGCTGTGGCGGCCGCCGAGGGTGCCGAGGTTCTTGATCACGCCGTCGCGCCAGAACACGGCGCGCCGCTCGTTGGTGGACAGCCGGGCGCGGCCGGCCGTGAGGCCGCTGTTGCTGATGGAGTTCGCCTCGCTGAAGGTGCCGTTGAGGTGAGGGAGATTCTCGACCTGGTAGGTGGCGACCTGGGTCAGGACGGGCGCCTGCTTCGCGGCAGGCGGGGGCGCGGGCGGCTGGGTGACCTCCTGCTCGCCGCAGGCGCCCATGGCAGCGGCGAGGATCGCAAGCCGGATGTATCGCATGGAAACCTCTGGTGTGGAAGCGGTGCGAGCAGGGGTGCTCGCGAGGCTCTCCCACCATTGGCGGGCCCAACATCTAGTGCTGGCCACATCCGGACATCGAATCCGGCGAGCGAGGCACTCGCCGGATGCGGACTTCTAATCGGGGGCAGGATGGCTGGATGGCAGGATGGCAGGATGGCTGGATGGCTGGAGGTTGACTTGCTGTCCTGCCTTCCTGCCGTCCTGTTACATCGGCCAGGCACCTCCCAGAGCTCGATACACACCCACGAAGGCGCCAGCCGCATCGGCGCGACCGGTAGCGAGGCGGTCCTGGGCCTCGAGCATGGTCCGCTCCGCATCGAGCACCGACAGGAAGTCCGAAGCTCCCTCCACGAACCGGAGCCGGGCGAACTCCGCCGCGCGCTCGCTCGCGCCGGCCGATTCCTCCAGCCGGTCGAGCCGCACCTGCGCCTTCTCGTAGTTCACCAGCGAGGTCTCGACCTCCTGCTCCGCGCGGAGCAGCGCCTGCTCATACCGCGCCCCCGCCTCCGACTGCCCCGCCTTCGCGAAATCGACCCGCGACTTGACCCGGCCGAGGTTGAGGAAGGGCCACGAGACCACCGGTCCCACGGCGTACCGCCCGGAGGGCTCGTTGCCGAGCCCGTCGAAGGTGGCGCTGGTGAAGCCGCCGCTTCCCTCGATCGCGAGCCGAGGCCAGTACTCGGCCTTGGCCGCGCCGACGAACGCCTGGCTCGCGGCGAACTGCCGCTCCGCACTGCGCACGTCGGGGCGCTGCCGGATGAGAGTATCGACGGCCTCCACGGTGAGGCTCTCGGGCATCTCCGGCAGGCGCGGAATGCTCGTCAGCTCCGCCGCCACCTCGGCCGGCGAGCGGCCGACGAGCACCCCGATCCGGTAGCGGCTGGCCGCGGTAGCGGCCTCGAGCGCCGGAAGTGCCGACTGCGTGGCCGAGAGCTGGGCGCGGGCACGCTCGGTGTCGAAGGCGTTCCCGCGCCCGGCCTCGAGGCGGCGCTCGGTGAGCTGGAGCGTCTGCGCCTGGTTCTCCGCGTTACCGCGGGCCGCCACCAGGCGCTCCTCGGCGCCGAGCAGGTCGAACCAGGCGTCGGCTACCTCCGCGGCGAGGATCACCTGCACGTCACGCAGGTCCTCACGCGAGGAGGCGACCAGCGCATTCCGGCCCTGGAGCGAGTTGCGGAGCCGGCCGAAGACGTCCACTTCCCAGCTCAGCAGCAGTCCCGCGTCCCAGATGTCCTGGTCGGGAAGCGCTCCCTGCACACCGCCCGGAAAGGCCGCCGAGGAAAACCGGGCCCGGGTGTACCCGCCGACCGCCGTGACGGTCGGGGCGAGGTCGAGCGTGGCACCGAGCTTGTCGGCGCGCGCGGCCGAGATGCGCGAGTACGCGACGCGCACGTCGGGACTTCCCTCCACCGCCTCCCTGATCAGGCGTCGGAGCGTGG
>JBOHSQ010000230.1:0-12345 GCA_050733295.1 Gemmatimonadales bacterium | reverse complement strand
CCGCCACCCTGCGCGCATTCCTCGACGGCGACCGCGCGCCGGTCCGCGACCGCGTCCGCCAGCTGATCGCCCGGCCCGAGTGGCGTACGCCCCCGGACCTGAGCCGTGAGGAATACCGCCAGTGGGTCCTCGAGCGGGTTAAGGCGCTCGCCCGCGAGGGTTGGGGCGCGGTGGCATACCCAGAACCCCACGGCACCGGCGACCTCGCCGGCTTCATCACCGTGTTCGAGACCCTCGGCATCGGCGACCTGAGCGTGCTGATCAAGTTCGGGGTGCAGTTCGGCCTCTGGGGCGGGAGCGTCTTCCGGCTGGGCACCGAGCGGCACCACGCCCGCCTGCTCCCGGACATCGCGACGCTCGCGCTCCCCGGCTGCTTCGCGATGAGCGAGCTGGGTCATGGCTCGAACGTCCGCGCCATCGAGACGACCGCGACCTGGGATGGGACGCGGGATGGCTTCATCCTGCATACGCCATCGCCGTCGGCGCGGAAGGAATGGATCGGCAATGCCGCCGTGCATGGCCGCATGGCCACCGTCTTCGCCCAGCTCGAGGTGAATGGCGAGGGCCAGGGAGTCCACGCCTTCGTGGTGCCGCTGCGCGACGCCGGGGGCGCACTCCACCACGGCGTCCACATCGCGGACAGCGGAGCCAAGCTGGGACTCAACGGGGTGGACAACGGCCAGATCTGGTTCGACAGGGTCCTCGTCCCGCGGGACGGACTGCTCGACCGGTTCGCCTCGGTGGCACCGGACGGTACCTACCGGAGCCCGATCGCGAGCCCCGGCCGCCGGTTCTTCACGATGCTCGGCACGCTGGTGGGTGGGCGGGTGAGCCTGTCGGCGGCAGCCGTGACCGCCGCGAAGAAGGGACTCGCCATTGCGGTCCGCTATGGCACGCGCCGGCGCCAGTTCGGCCCCGGGGCGGGGGAGGTGCCCCTGCTCGACCATCAGGCCCACCAGCGCCGGCTCCTCCCGGCCGTCGCCGCCACCTATGCGCTCGACATCACCTGCGCCTGGCTCACCAGGCGTTACGTCGAAATGAGCGAGTCGGAGTCACGCGAGGTCGAGGCGCTCGCGGCCGGCCTCAAGGCCTGGGCCACGCGCTTTGCCACGGACACGCTGCAGGTCTGCCGCGAAGCCTGCGGCGGCGAAGGGTATCGGTCGGCGAATGCGCTGGCAGCCCTCAAGGCCGACACCGACGTCTTCGCGACCTTCGAGGGCGACAATACGGTCCTCCTGCAGCTGGTGGCGAAGGACCTGCTCACCGGATTCCGCTCACAGTTCTCGGCCAACAAGGTGCTGCGGCTCGCGGCGTACGTGGCCAGCCGCGCAGCCACGCAGCTGGCCGAGGTCAACCCGCTCGTCACCCGCATCACCGATGAGGACCACCTGCGGGACCCGGCGTTCCAGCTCGGCGCGCTCCGGTACCGGGAAGACCGGCTCACCGCGAGCGTGGCACGCCGCCTCAACCAGCGGATGAAGGACGACGATGGCTTCACGGCGCTGAACTCGGTCCAGGATCACCTGCTCGCCCTCGCACGGGCCCATGTGGAGGTGGTGATCGCCGAACGCTTCGGCGATGCCGTGGCCGCCGTGCCGCCTGGCCCGGCGCGGCAAGTGACCGCCGCGCTCCGCGACCTCTTCGTTCTGTCGCGGATCGAAGCGGACCTGGGCTGGTTCCACGAGACGGGCTACGTCGCCCCACCCAAGTCGCGCGCCATCCGGGCGCTGGTGAACCGGCTGTGCGGCGAGCTGCGGACCATCGCCGAGCCCCTGGTCGACGGGTTCGCCATCCCGGACGCATGCCTCACCGCGCCGATCGCTGCCGGGAACGGGCCGGGATCCAACTTCGGGACGGTGCGGGAAGGGAACGGGGAGGCGTGGTGAGGATCGCCATCGGGTCAGATCACGCGGGCTTCGAGTACAAGGGCCGGATCATCGCATGGCTCGAGGCGCGCGGGCACGAGGTGACGGACTTCGGCACCTCCTCCGCGGAGCCGGTCGACTATCCGCTGTTCGTCCGTCCGGTGGCGGAGGCCGTCGCGCAGGCAGCCTTCGAGCGCGGCATCGTCCTCGGCGGCTCCGGGAACGGAGAGGCCATGGCGGCCAACCGCGTGCGGGGCGCCCGCTGCGCGCTCTGCTGGAACGAGGAGACCGCCCGCCTCTCCCGCGCGCACAACGACGCCAATATCCTCTCTCTGGGCCAGCGGCTGCTGGCCTGGGAGGCGGTGGAGCGCATCCTCGATACCTGGCTGGGAACGCCATTCGAGGGTGGCCGTCACGTTCGACGCATTGCGCTGCTCGACTCGTAGCTAGCAATCGAAGTTCAAGGTCGAAGGTTCCGGGTCGGAGGTTGAGTGCCCCGTCTCCTGCGGTTCTCGCTGGTCAGTGTCCTGGTCACCGTCGCAGCGCTCTCGCTCCTGCGGCTGGCGTTCTTCCTCGAGTTCCGGGACCCCACATTGCCGCTCGCGCCGGCGCTGGCCGCCGAGGCGTTCCGGGTGGGGCTCAAGTTCGACCTGCGGCTCGCCCTGCTGCTCCACCTGCCGCTGCTGGTGCTTGGCTCACTGCCGTGGTTCAGCCCGTTTCGCTCCCTTGGACGCCGCCGTGCCTGGGTCGCGTACTTCGCGGCTGCCTGGTGCACAGTACTGGTGCTGTATGCGCTCGATTTCGGGCACTACGGCTACCTGCAGCTCAGGCTCGATGCCACGATCCTGCGCTTCCTCCACGAGCCGGCGATCTCAGCACGGATGATCTGGGACACCTACCCGGTGCCGGAGGCCCTCCTCGCGATCGCGATCGGTGTGGCGGCCGCCTGCTGGGCAGCAGGCCGGGGCTTCGAAAAGGCAGGGGCCCGGACGGCGAGCTCCCTGCGCCGAGGAGTGCTCTCAGGGGTGCTGGCCGCGGCGCTCGTCGCGGCCGGACTGTGGGGGAAGCTCCAGTGGTACCCGCTGCGCTGGGTGGACGCCTACTTCAGCGCCAGTCAGTTCGCCTCCACCGTGGCGCTCAACCCGGTGCTCTATTTCGCGGCCACCTGGAAGAACCGGGCGCGGGCGTGGAACGAGGCAGCCACGCGGGAGGTGTGGCCGCTGGTGCGCCAGTACGTCGGCGCGCCGCCGGCACCCGATGGGGCGCTCACGATCCGCCGGGAGGGGGTTCCCGCCTGGCCTCGCGCCACGGCGCCGAACGTCGTGCTCGTGATCCTCGAGTCCTTCGCCGCGTTCAAGACGGGCTACTTCGGCAACCCGCTCGATCCGACACCGCACTTCGATGCGCTGGCGCGGGAATCGATCGTCTTCACCCGGTTCTACACGCCCCATACCGGGACGGCGCGGTCGGTCTTCGCCTCGCTGACCGGGTTGCCTGACGTGGAGCGGGTGCGGACCTCCTCGCGGAATCCCCTGGCGGTCCGCCAGCACACGATCGTCAACGGCTTCGTCGGCTACGACAAGTACTTCTTCATGGGCGGGAGCGCGAACTGGGGCAACATCCGCGGATTGCTCACCAACAACGTGCCCGACCTGCAGCTCTACGAGGAGGGCGACCACCGCGCCCCGCGAGTCAACGTGTGGGGCATCTCGGATCTGCAGCTGTTCGAGGAGGCCCTGTCGGTCCTACGGGATCGGGGAGACCGGCCCTTCTTCGCCGTCATCAAGACGTCGGGCAGCCACCGGCCCTACACGATTCCCCCCGACACCAGCTTCACGATGGATCCGCGAACCGACGATGAGGCCCGGGCATACGGCTTCGCGTCGAGCGCGGAATACAACGCCTTCCGCTATCTCGATCATTCGTTGGGACACTTCATGGCGCTGGCGCGGCGCGAGCCCTGGTATGCCAACACCATCTTCGTGTTCTTCGGCGACCACGGGCTCGGTGCCCGGGCGGTTCCGCATGTCTCGCCCGCCGAGCGCCAGCTCGAGCTCACCAAGCTCCACGTGCCCCTGGTGATCCACGCGCCCGCCCTCATGGGGCCGCCGCACGACCGGCCCATTGTCGCCAGCGAGCTTGACCTCCTGCCCACCGTCGCCAGCGCTGCCGGCCGGCGCTACATCAACACCACACTTGGCGGCGACCTCTTCGACCCCGGCCGGTCGCCCTACGTGTTCACCATCCGGCACGGGGGGGAACCTACGATCGGTGTCGTCTCCGAGGACTCCTGGTTCCAGATGCGGGCCGACGGCTCAGGGGCGGCGCTACACCCGCTGGACGGCGACGATCCTGAATCCGACGTGAGCGACCAGTTCCCCGAGGAGGCGAGGCGGATGCGTGAGCTCACCCGCGCCCTCCACGAATCGGCTCGCTGGCTCACCTTCCACAACGCGCCGGAGCCCGCGCTCCACGCGTCGGTCGAGCACGGCCACTAGCCAGTCGTTGCAGAATGAAACCTGACGCCACGGGCGTCCGTATGTCGGGGACCCCCTCTGGAGACCCCCGATGCGACTCTCAGCCGTCGTCCTCGTTGCCGCCCTCGTCATCCCCCTCTCGCCCGCGCTCGCCCAGGACCCCTCGGCGGCCGCGGCCCCAAGACCCGACTCCCTCTCTCTCGCGCGGCGCTATGTCGAATGGCTCTACGCGGGGCAGGTCGACAGCCTCTGGGCCCACTCCTCGGAGCGGTTGCGTGCGGATCTCGAGTCCCCCGACTGGTGGCGCCAGCGCGCCGACCAGCTCGCCATCCGGGCCGGCTCCGAGACCGCCGTGGTCGAGGAGCGCTTTCGGATGCGGAACGGGCGGCCCCAGTACTGGCGGACCGCCCGCTTCTCGGACTTCGGTGAGCCGATGCTGGTGCGCTTCGTGATCAACGGCGAGGGGTTGATCGATGGATTCGGACTCGGCCCGCTGAGCCAGGCGCCGCCCACCGACAACTAGCCGGGGGCGCGCTCCCGGCTAGCCCGCGAACCCGATGGTGTTGTGGCTGCCGTCGCAGAAGGGCTTCTCCCGCGAGGCGCCACAGCGGCAGAGCGCGCGGCGGTCCCCTTCGGTGCGGACCTCGCCGGATCCGCTGACGATGGTGACCGGCCCGCGAAGCTGGAACGGACCCCGCTCATTCACCACCACCTGCAGGTGCTGGTCCAGGTCGGTGCGCGGCGGGTCCACCTTGAGGAGTGCGCCCGGATCGTGGAATCGCGTCCGGCGGTGCGAGCCGTCGCAGAGCGGCTTCCGCTCCGAGGCGCCACAGCGACAGAGGGCGAGCCGGTTCGCGGTGAGGATCGGTTCGCCCTCGGGCGTCACGACCTCGATCTGCCCCTGGAGGTAGATGGGGCCATCGGCGGAGACCACCGCGGTGTTGCGCGCCGAAGGTACTTCCGCGGGGCCGCCGTCGAGCCGGACATATGTGAGGGCTCCCGTCGGGCAGCGTTCAACTACTTCGGCGACCTGGTCCGCCACCGCGCGGTCGGAATGCACCCACGGCCGCTCGCCCGGCCGGAAGACCTCGGGGAGGCCGCGGACGCAGTCGGCGGCGTGAATGCACCGTGCGGGGCGGAACTGGACCACGATGCCTTCTCCGGGAAACTCGTGGACCTTCTCGCCCCGCCGAACCCCCTGCTCCCCCACGCGCGTCTCGCGAGGGGCACCCCCAGCCCGCATGGGATCCAGGTCAGTGGCTGGCCCAGACACTCGACTGTCCCTCGCGGGTGAAGCTGACCACGTCGTACTTGTCCTTCCTGCCCTCCACCTCCATGCCCGGGGAGCCCGCCGGCATGCCCGGCGCACTGAGGCCATGCACATCGGGCTTCTCCGCCAGCAGCCGCTTGATATCCTCCGCGGGCACGTGCCCTTCGATGGCGTAGCGCCCTACCAGCGCGGTGTGGCAGGAATGGAGTTTCTCGGGTACCCCGGCCTGGGCCTTGATCTCGGCCAGGTCGGCCAGCTCCACCTGCTTGACCGTGAAGCCGGCCTGCTCGATGTGCGCCACCCACTTCTTGCAGCAGCCACAAGTGGGGCTCCGGTACACCGTGACCTCGGTGAGGGGTAGCGCCAGGGCCAGGCGGGCAACCTCGTCCGTGGCGGAGGCGGCGGTCCGGCTCGCCAGCAGCGCCGATCCGGCGACGAGCAGCCCGGCGGCCACGGCGAGGATCAACCTGCGCGGAGTCGACATGGGAAGCTTCCTGGTTGAAGTGCTTTCCGGAATCTACTCACTCCTTCGCCGAGGCATCCTCCTGCTTCATGCCGAAGATGTTGTCCGCGTGGATCCCGAAGTGGATGGGTCGGGGCATCTGGGTCTCCGTGGTGTGTCAGGCTTCGTGGTTCGAAGCCGCGCGGGCCTCGATTTCGAACGGGTTGTCCCGGTAGGGATCGCGACCCTTGAGCAGCTGCACCGCCCCGGCCACGAGGTAGGCTGGAAGGAAGAACGGCCCCCAGCGCTCCGCCTGTCGCACGTGCACCCGCTCGTGCGTCCGCGTGCCGGCCAGGCAGGCCGGATCGCGCGCCAACACCACGTGGCCGAGGGCCACCGCGGTGGCGCCTCCCGCAAGCGGCGTGGCCCGGCGAAGCACGGCCGGCAACCAGCCCCCGCACACTTCGAGCACCCCGTCCACGAAACGGAAATGCCCGCCCGGCAGCGCGAGCGCGGAGAGTGCAAGTCCCACGGCGCTCGTCGGTGCGGCCCAGGCGTACGCCAGGGCGCGGCGGGCGGAGGCGGGCGTGGTGGGCATCGGGAAGCGTGCGCGTAGGCAGGACGTGAGAGGCGGGCCGCAGGTTACGGGCGATCGGGCGCCGCCCCCGGTTTCGGTTCCGGCTCGATGCGCCCGCCGCGCACGGTCGAGCCAACCACGATTGCCCCCGCGACGAGCACCAGGTTCTTGATGATGTACTGGCCCTCGAGCGTCGGGGCGAAAGGGACCTGGGCGAAGGTTTCCCGGGGGAACAGGAACAATGGCGTGAGCGTGCCGAGCATCTGGACCACGAGCAGCAGGAGCGTGAAGCGGAGCATTCGGCCGGTAAGCAGCCCGATCCCGATTGCCGACTCCCAGGTCGCCAGGAGGGGCAGGCTCACTGCCGGCGGGATTGCGCCGCCAGTGAGCCGCCAGATCGTCGCGGCCGACAGTCCCTCCGCGGGACTTCCGCCTGGAATGAATTTGAGCAGGCCGAACCAGAGGAACACCACCCCAAGGCTGATGCGGAGGAGGGTGATGCCGTGTCGCGCCATCCAGCGAGTGAGGGCGCGGTCGAGAGCCTCGAACCGCGCCGGCCGGGGCAGCCTCAGCGGGCCGGCTCGATGAGGGCGAGTACCGCCCCCGCGGGATCGCGAATGACCGCGTAGCGGCCGTGGGCGCCCATGTGTCGCGGGCCCACGACCACGGCGCCCCCGCCGGCCTCGGTGTGCTTCAGGCTCTCGTCGAGGTCCCGCACCGCCACGTACACCAGCCACACCGGCGGGAGGTCAGCATTCACGCCCCGCGCGTGGCACACGCCGGCCACGGCTGTGCCGTCCTGGGTTTCCATCGACCAGTCAGCGTATCCACCCATCTCGACCGCCTCGGGATTCCATCCCACGACCCGGGCGTAGAAATCGCGGACTCGATCCGCGTCTGCGACGGTGAGATCGGTCCAGAGGATGGTCCCGGGCATCGGGGGCGTCATGGGGTGCGTCATCGGGCGTGATTCCGTGGAAGGAACGGCAGGCGTAGCGTCACCGGGACGCGTTCAGGCGCAGAGGCCGAGGAGCAGGAGGGCCAGTGCGGCCCCGGCCAGTACCCAGTGACGGGTGGAGAAGCGGAAGCGCGGCTCCAGGTCCGTGATGGCGAGTCTCCGGGCGTCGGACGTGGCCAACTTGCCGCCGCGGTGGCCCGGACGCCAGAGGTTGGGCCGGGAACATCATCGGTGAATCCGACGTACCTTGGTGTCATGGAAATCCTCCACGACCCCGGCGGCCGCCGTTTCCATTTCTCGCTTCCCGACGGCAACGGGGAGCTGACCTACGAGGAGTCCGACCCCGGTGTGGTCGAACTGGATCATACCTGGGTGGATCCGCAGATCCGCGGCCGGGGATACGGCGATCAACTCGCACAGGCCGCCCTCGCGTGGGCGCGCGTGCAAGGGAAGCGGGTAGTGCCGCTCTGCCCCTTCGTCCGCCACTATATCGATCGGCACCCGGCCGAGAAGGAATTGCTGCGGCACTGACCCACTCGGTGCTACATCGAATCCGGCCAGCGCAGCCAACCCTTCCACGCGAACCATCGCAGCATCAGCCCATAGGCCGTGCCCGCCGCCCACCAGGCGGCGAGGGACGCCATCGCTCCGGCCCCGGTAAAGGCGGTCAGGATCCCGGCGGCCAGGCCGGCGGCGGAGGCAATCGGGACGAAAACGCCGTATCCGGGTGGCGAAGGGAGTGGCGCGTCCCCGCGCGGACGAGCGGAACGCCAGTCGCCCTTGAGGACCGCAAACATGAAGCGTGGGAGCACCAGCAGGAAGGCCAGTCCGATCCAGGACTGCAGGCCGGCCACGAAGGCGAGCGGCAGGGCGAAGATGCCGACTGCGCTCGCTAGCCAGGAGCCCGGCGCCAGCCAGGCCGCGAGGGCGGCCCCGAGCGCACTGCCGCCCGGTACTGCCAGCAGCAGGGCCAGCGCCGTGGTCACGTCAGAATTCGCGCTTCTTCATTTCCTTGAACGTACGCTTGGTCTCCGCGTCGGCTTCCTCGCCGCGGATGCGAAGCGTGGGATCGAACTGCGGGGCCTTCTCTTCCTTCGGAGGCACCACCTTGCTGGCGTTCTTCTTCGCAAGGTTGGCTATGCGCTGATCGTCTTGCCTGGCCATCACCTGCACCTCGGGGTCTGGGAGTCTTCGGAAGGTAATCGGGCCCGCCCCTGCACCCGCCGCCCGGGCCCGCTGGGCGGCCCCTCTTCACGGCCTACTTCTGGTCCACTCCCGTGTCCACGACCACCCGCCATCCCTCGGCCTCGCGGCGCCAGATGGTGAGGTACGTACCACCCGCCGAGGCCTCTCCACCCGGGTTCACCCACTCCCACCGGCCGCGGGTCCAACCATACCGCGGATCCGAGAACGCGCCGCTCTCGGTGGGCCGCCAGCGGAGCCGGCCCTCGGGATTGGCGAACAGCCGCGCGTCGGCTATGCGCACCTTGGCGCGTCCCTGCACCGTCTCCCCGTGCAGATCCGGCTTGAAGACGTCCTCCGTCATCCACTCGACCCACGCATCGAGCCCGCGGCGAGCCACGTCGGCATCGAACGCGACATCGGCGGCCCAGACCTCGGCCGCCACTCTTGTCGTATCCGGTGCCGCCCGCTGCGCCTCGACCGCACCCGGGCCGAGCGAGAGGGCCGCGAGGACGCCGACCGCACACCGCTGCCAGGTCGTCATCGTCCCTGCTCCTGCTTCGCGGCGGCCCCGCCGTCACCGCCCGACGCTGGTGCCAGGTGCCATTGGTCCTTCGGCACCAGCTTGGGCCCCTCGGGGTCACCCTCGTAATGCGGCGTCATGATCTGGACGCCATAGCGGTTGAACGCGTCCTGGATGTTCGCATTGAGCCGGCTCAGCACCCGGACGCGCGGCTCCGCCGGGTCGGGCCAGGCCCGCAGCTCGTAGGCCACGGCGAAGTCGCCCAGCTCCCGCTGCACCACCTCGGGCGCCGGGTCGGCACGGACGCCTGCCGTGGCGGCGGCGGCCTCGAGCAGCATCGCGTGCACCTGCCGCCAGGGCGAGTCGTACCCGATGGTGACGGCACTCGAGATGCAGGCTCCCGCGACGTCGCGGCTGTAGTTGACCGTCTTGGTGCCGAGGACCACGCCGTTGGGGATGGTGATGGTCTCGCCCCGGGCGGTGGCGAGCTTGGTCGAGAGCATGCCCAGTGCCGTCACCCGTCCTTCCACGTCGTCGATTCGCACGTAGTCGCCGGGGCGCAGCCCGCGGGAGTACATCAGCGCGAGGCCGCTCATCGCCTGCCCGATCAGGCTCCCCGAGCCGATCGAGAGCATGACCCCGATCAGGACGGACAGACCCTTGAAGACGGCGCTGTCGCTGCCCGGCAGGTAGGGGTAGGCCGCCACCAGCGCGAAGAGCCAGACCACCGTGTTGGCGATCCGGCGACTGGGCGCGGCCACCTCGCGGTCGAGCCACGGGACCTCGGTCCGTCCTTCCTCGACGCTCCGGAAGAAGGCCCGCACCAGCTGCGACAGCCACCACGCCAGGACGAAGATCAGGGCGACCACGAGCAGCCCCGGGATGGCCGCCGCGATCCCGCTGAGCAGCATCCCGGCGCTCCTTCCCAGGAACGCGCCCAGTACCTCGCCCCACGGCCTGGTCCAGGGGAAACTGCGGAGCACGAAGGTGAGCCAGAGGTAGCCGGCGAGCAGCCCGGCCGCCCATCCGGCAGCGATGATCAGCCAGCCGGCGACGGCCGCCACCTGCCGCGCGTTCAGCAGGTGGAACCCGCCCAAATGGACCCGACCGGCCTCGCGCGCCGCGCGGGCCTGAGCCCGGGCACGGATCCTCCGGCCGCCCCAGCGGAGCCCCCGAATGACCAGGACGAACGCCAGCGTGGCGAGGAGGGCGAGCCCGAGGCTTCGGGCGAGCATCCCCAGGGAGCGCTGCTCGATCAACTCGCTGCGCGCCTGCTCCAGTTGGCGCACCGCCTCCTGCGCCGAGGCATCGAGGTCCTGCGCCACGAGCGGATCCACGTCGCCGGGCAGCACCTGGAAGAGCGGGCGCCCGCCATAGGTGACCATCCGCCCTTCTTCGGTCGGCTGCACTGCGATCGGGTCCGACAGCGTTCCAGCGCGCGCGGCGTTGCGGATGCGCGTGATCGCCCCAGCCACCCGGGCGGAGGGCGGACGGCCCAGGTGGCTCGCCCGGAAGGTGATGATGGCCCGGTGGGCGACGATGAGTGTGGCGGTGTCGGCCGGCGCCTGCTCGCCGGCGGCCTGGGCCGACAGCGCCGGGGCCGCGAACGGGAGCAGCAGGGCGAGGAGCGCCCCGATGGCGGTCATTCGAGGGTGAGCACCCAAGAGACGTCTCCGCTTGCGGTTCGCGTACCGGGCATAGATTAGGGCGGGAATGGCCGGGGCGGAAGAAGCGTCACCCCTGGCGCCCAACGCACCATTCGTCCGGAGGTTTACATGCGCAGTCTGTACCTGCTCGCCGCGGCCGGCCTGGTCGCCTGCAGTGCCAGCGCCCCCTCGGGTCAGCCAGCGTCGGTCGAGCCAGCCGAGCGGCAAAACGTCTTCGAACACACGTTCAACGCACCCGGTCCGGAGAAGGTCCGGGTGGACATGACCCCTGGCACCTATCGCGCCGAGACCAGTCAGGGCGGTGTCCGGCTCACCCTCCGGCCGCTCCTCTCCGGCGTCCAGCCGCCGACCATCCGCGACGTGCTCATGGGCCGCGATGTCTCGGGCGGCGGGCTCTGGGAGGTGGTGGTTCACCAGCAGGGCACCTATGAGATCGAGGTGGTCGGTGGTCAGGCGGGCCAGAGCACCATCCTGCGGATCTATACGATGACGAAGCCGGCGGGGTGACGATGCAACCGCCAGAGTGGGGCATCGCCGCACTCCTGCTCGCCGCTGCGCCGGCGGTGGCGGCCGCCCAGCGGCCGCTGCTGCCGGCCGACGAGGTGCAGGCCACGGCGCGTCTCGAGGCCTCGCCTCGCCACGGGGAGTACGTACGCATCGGTGTCGCCCCGGGTGATTCGGTCACCGCGTGGGTGGTGTATCCCGAGCGCCGGGACAAGGCCCCGGTGGTCGTGGTCATCCACGAGATCTTCGGCCTCACGGCGTGGATCCGTGGCGTGGCGGACCAGCTCGCTGCAGAGGGCTTCATCGCCGTCGCGCCGGACCTCCTCTCGGGCAAGGGGCCCGGCGGTGGAGGCACCGAATCGGTCGACCGGCAGCAGGCGGTCAGCCTGATTCGCGGGCTAGACCGCACCGAGGTGCTCACCCGGCTTCGCGTCGTGGGGCTGTGGGCAGCGGACCGGCCCGCGGCCAACGGCAGGGTGGGCTCGGTGGGGTTCTGCTGGGGCGGAAGCACCAGCTTCGCGCTGGCCACCGCCTGGGAGCAGCTGGGCGCGGCCGTCGTGTACTACGGCAGCGCGCCTGAATCGGGATATGAGCGCATCAGGGCGCCGGTCCTCGGACTCTACGGCGCCGACGACGCGCGGGTGAACGCGACGATCCCGACCGCGCAGGCGGAGATGACCCGTCTGGGCAAGCGCTTCGAGTCGGAAACCTACGACGGTGCCGGCCACGGGTTCCTGCGGCAGCAGCAGGAGCGTGACGGCGCCAACCTCCGTGCCACCCAGGCCGCGTGGCCGAGGATGCTGGCCTTCTTCCGCGAGGCACTCGGCGCCTAGCGGGCGCTCCGCAGCAACAGAGCGGGGCCGGGCAAGCTGCCCGGCCC